>JALZVK010000095.1 GCA_023301005.1 Saprospiraceae bacterium
TTATTCCTGATCCAATTTTATGTCAGAAAAATAAATAATAGTTCCAATTGTTGAACTTGATAACACTATAGTTGCAAATATTCTTGACCAAAAGTTATTTTCTTGATTGTAATTATCAACACAATAATAAATCATTAAAAGTGTCACTGTAATTTGTAATGTAAAAATATATAATTGACCTGTAGAAAAAGATAGCATCACTTTTTTTTCATCGATTTTTGAATCCAAAATTTTGTCAGATCGATGGCTAGTTTGTTCTGTATTAAATTGTAAATTATGTTTTCTTAACAATCCTATTTTAAAAATTGAGTTTACAACCAAGTAAATTAGTATTATTAAAACTTCACCATGATCAAACCCATAAAATGGACTTATATCAATATCAAATCCAATCAATGAAATAACTCCAACAAGAATAATGAAGTCTAAAAGTAAGCGTTCCACCAAGCACACTCTTGCATAGCCCAAAATTTCTCACCAGTTTTGCGTTATGAAAAAGACAACACGTCAAGATAATCAAGAAAAATGGTATTTGCGAGTCGAAGACTATTTATCTAGAGAGATAAAACAAACAGAATTTTGTGAGGAATCAGGAGTCAACAAAGCCACCTTTGCTTATTGGCTTAAAAAATATCGGGTTGGTACTGAAGAGAAAAAGCAAACTGGGTTTATCACATTGCAACCGCATGACGAGCCTGTATCAAAAGTTGGAGGACATGAAATAACTCTTCGTAGAGGTGCTGTAGAATTATCATTTTCTACATTACCAAATTTAGAAACCTTGATTCCGTTAATACAAGCCCTTGCCTAACTATGATAAGTTTCAGTTCAAAGCAACGATATTTTTTGTATCGTGGTGTTGTAGATATGCGTAAATCCTTCAATGGTTTGTGTGGTGTTGTAAATAATGAATTCACCCATTCATTGATGAGTCGAGATATTTTCATTTTTATCAATAAACGAAAGAACCAGATCAAATTATTAATGTGGGATGTTACTGGTTTTGCCATTTATTATAAAAAATTGGAGCGGGGAACTTATGAGCTTCCAGCTATTGACGAAGAAAAACAAACAATGGAATTGTCCTGGAGGGATGTTGTTTTTCTGTTAGAAGGTGTGCAATTAAAAAGTGTAAAAATTCGAAAAAGATATTCGGAAACGGGCTGATTTTCGAAGGCTATTTTGTATCTTTATAAGGTGGAAATATTGGTCAAAAAAGAAGAATACGAAAACCTAATAACGGAAAATATTTCCTTAAAATTCAGGTTGGAGCGACTTGAAAAAATGATTTTCGGTAGTAAGTCTGAGAAGTATAAACATCTCAATGATCCACAACAACTTAGTTTGTTACCTGATGCAAAAAAAGCTATTGAACAATCCACAGAAGTTGTGGAAACAGTAGTTAAAAAGACAAAAAAAAAGCCTCGTCCTAACCATGCTGGCAGAAATAAACTTCCTAGCAATCTTCCTGTTGAACGCATTGTAATAGAACCTCAAGAAGATACCACTGGCATGACACATATCGGTGATGAAATAACTCAAACGCTTGACTATACTCCTGGTGTTTTGAAAATACGTCAGGTGATTCGACCTAAGTATTTGAAACAAACCAAGGCTGGAGTTGCAAAGAATACTAAGCAACAAATAATCGTGGCACCGCTTCCAAGTCGCCCCATTCCAAAGGGTATTCCGGAAGCTGCTTTACTAGCGTATATCTTTACATGTAAATACATTGATCATCTCCCATTTTATCGACTTATTCAACGATTTAAAAGAGATTATGGATGGGATCCAAGTCGCTCTACTATATCTGGTTGGTTCAAATCTTGCTGCCAATTATTAGAACCGCTTTTCAATTTACTAAAACAAAAAATACTGTCTACAGACTATCTCATGGTAGATGAAACTCACATCAAAGTTTTGGAAGATGGTAAGGCGGGAAAATGTTTTGACGGTTGGTATTGGTTATATGAAGATCCACAATCAAAACTGGTTATTTATGACTATCGACACAATAGATCGGCCAGCGGTCCATTGGATATGCTTGTTAATTTTAGCGGTCACATACAAGTGGACGGACACAGCTCCTATCCAGTAGTAGAACGCAAATTGCCCATTAAGTTACTGTCTTGTTGGGCGCATTCCCGACGTAAATTTGTAGAAGCTTTTGAGAATAACAATAAAGAAGTTGATGAAGTGTTGCAACTCATTCGTGGCTTATACAAAATAGAAAAAGACCTAAGAGAAGAAAATGCAAATCATGATACCCGCTTTAAAGTACGTCAGCAAAAAAGCAAACCTTTGTTGGCTCAAATTGGTACATGGATGAAGGACAACGCAGGGAAATATCCACCAAGCAGTCCAGTTGCCATTGCCATCAAATACAGCGCCAATCGCTGGAAAGAATTGCAGGTTTATATCACGGATGGAAAATTTGAAATCGATAATAACTTGGTCGAAAATAGTGTCCGTCCAGTAGCAATTGGTCGTAAGAATTATATGTTTGCAGGCAGCCATGAAGCCGCACAAAACGCAGCGATGATGTACTCCTTTTTTACTTCTTCCGAAGAAAT
>JALZVK010000096.1 GCA_023301005.1 Saprospiraceae bacterium
AAAGAAATTAATTTCTTTTAGACCATTTTTTATTATTTAAAATAAAAAGACCACCGTATTGAAAAATAAAATGCGAAATTTGCAGACTAATAAATTAAATAATATCTAAAATGAATTTCACAAAATCATTACTGTTTTTTGTAACAATACTTTTACTATTTCAATGTTCACCTCCAAAGGAAGGCGACGCAACAACTGCAACAACATCCGAATCACGAAAAGATGTACATAGTTATGCCGAACCTGAAAAAGCATTGACCAAACATTTATACTTAAACTTAGAAGCCGATTTTGATAAAAAAATATTAAGAGGCTTTGCCTCATTTGATATTGAAAATAATCAAGCGGACAAAATTATTTTTGATATCAGAAATTTAAATATCGAAAAGGTAACGATGGGAGATGATGCGACTCCAACTACTTTTGAGATTGGTGCTGAAAAAGAATTTATGGGGCAACCACTCGAAGTTGCTATCACGCCAACCACTAAAAAAGTTACGATTCATTATTCTACCAATCCAAATGCTCAAGCTGTCGATTGGTTAAATCCTCAACAGACTGCGGGTAAGAAACATCCATTTTTATTTACGCAAGGTCAAGCAGTTTTGACTCGAACTTGGATTCCATGTCAAGATAGTCCAGGTATTCGAATCACTTATAATGCGACGATGAAAGTGCCAAAAGATTTGATGGCGGTGATGTCAGCAAGTAATCCAAAAGCTAAGAATGAAACAGGTGTTTATAATTTTGAAATGAAACAACCGATTCCACCTTACTTGATTGCTTTGGCGATTGGTGATTTGTCATTTGGAGAAATAGGAGCGAGGACTGCGGTATATGCGGAGCCAAGTATGTTGGATGCTTCGGTTTATGAATTTGCAGATATGGAAAAGATGTTGATTGCTGCAGAGGAGTTATATGGGAAATATTTATGGGAAAGATATGATGTAATAGTTTTGCCTCCGAGCTTTCCATTTGGAGGAATGGAGAATCCTCGATTGACATTTGCGACGCCGACGATTATTGCGGGTGACCGTTCATTGACTGCTTTGATTGCTCATGAGTTGGCGCATTCATGGTCAGGAAATTTGGTGACCAATGCGACTTGGAATGACTTCTGGTTGAATGAAGGTTTTACTGTTTATTTTGAAAGGAGGATTATGGAAGCATTGTACGGAGAGGAATATGCGAACATGTTAGCGGTTTTAGGATTTCAAGATTTGGAGGCAGATGTAAAAGATATTGGAGCGCATGACAAAGACACTCATTTGCATTTGAACTTAAATGGTCGTGACCCTGATGATGGAATGACTGATATTGCTTATGAAAAAGGTGCGTACTTTTTGATGATGTTGGAAGATAAAGTTGGTCGTGAAAAGATGGATGTTTTTCTAAAGACTTATTTTGAGAAACATAAGTTTCAGACTTTGACAACTTCCGAGTTTGTAAAATATTTAAATAAAAATTTACTAGAAGCGAACCAAGTTGAAGTTGATATTGACGAGTGGATTTATGGACCTGGAATTCCTGCGAATGTAAGAAAGGTAACGACTGCTAAATTTAAAAATGTAGATGCTGGTCTTAAAACTATTTTGGATGGTAAGTCTGTAAAGTCACTTGCTACCAAAGATTGGACGACGCATGAATGGTTACATTTTATTCGTCAGTTACCAACTGAAAATAAAAATGGGTTGATGGAAAAATTGGATGCTGAATTTAAATTTTCAGAATCAGGTAACTCAGAAATTCTTGCTGCTTGGTTTGAAGTGTCTATCAAAAATGGATATGCTAACAATATACTTCCAAAAATAGAAAACTTCTTAGTGTCGGTAGGAAGAAGGAAATTTTTGACTCCTTTGTATAGAGCTTTTAAAGAAAATAATGGGTTGGAAACTGCTCGTAATATTTATAAAAAAGCGAGACCGAATTACCATTCGGTTTCTACGGGGACGATGGATAAATTGTTGAATGTAAAAATGTAAGTGTATTGTTATTTGTTTTTAAAATTATTTGACTGAAGTCAAATTTTAAATTTAATAAATAAAAAAGAGGATAAAATGATTAATCATTTTATCCTCTTTTAGTTTTTTGTAAATATAAATTAAGTAGTTAGCCAAAAGAAATCGTGTATTTATAAGGATAAGATTTTTTTGATAGTTTTCTTTAAAAAATCATTGCATACCCCGCGGTATGGAATTATTTTTTAAAGGAAAACCTGCCTGCCGGCAGGCAGGTAGCGGAAAAAGATATTCTTATAAAACATGGTTTCTATTGGCTAACTACTTAAACTACTGTTTAATTATTTTTTTAACAACAACTCCTTCCTCAGATTCTAAGTTCAAATAATAAACACCAACGCTAAGTTGCTCTAAATCAATGGAATGTGTCAGTTTTTTATTAACGGTTACTAAGTTAGAATATAGTTTCTTTCCAGAAACATCTAAAACTACGATGCTTAAATTGACAGTTTCTTTCACTTCAATTTCCACAACAATATTTTTATCAAAAGGATTAGGAGAGATGTTTACATCGCTCAATTCAGGAATCGCTTCCAATCCGGAAAAAATAATATTTGTCTCAGCAGAAGTATTAGAACATCCATTTGCGCCAGTTACCATAACAGAATAATTACCAGATTGATTTACTGAAATAGTTTCCCCTGTTTGCCCAGCGATAGCAACACCATCCAAAAACCATTGATAAGCAGACAACCCAGAAGGTGCTGTCAAATCAAAATCATTAACTGTAATAGTAGGCACATCAGGAAGCGGTAAAGTATTGATTGTAAAGTTGGTTGTAATCATACATCCATTATCATCTGATACCGTGATAGAATAATTATCAGGAGACAAGTTATTAAAATCAATTCCAGTAGGTAAATTATATGGAGCTAAACCTCCTGCAACAGTTAATTCAGCAGTACCATTAAATTCGCCTTCGCAAGGCTCGCTAGTAACATTTACATTAGCCATCAAAGAAGCGCAAAGGTCAGATTTGATTTTATAAATACGACCATTAGATAAACGTGCTGCGTATAACTCTCCATTTACATCTTCTCCAAAAGTAGAAATATCAAAATTAAAATCATTGACTTCTTGCCCAATCCATCCACCACTTCCATCAGGCTCAACAATAAAAAATTCGCCTGAACAAAAATCTGCAACAATATATTTACCAATCAAATCAGGATTTTCCGTTCCTCTATAAACATAACCTCCAGTAATGGAACAAGGTCCATTAAAACCTTGATGTGGAATTTCGTAAATAGGGTCAACCAAATCACTTTGAGGAGGACAATCAGAAGTATTAACATTAGTATTTAAGTGATTACCTTCATAACATCTCCAACCATAATTTTCACCACCTACACTATTAGCAGGTTGGAAGTCGATTTCTTCCCAAGCATTTTGCCCAACATCAGCAATCCACATATCACCAGTTTCTTTATCAAAAGAAAATTTCCAAGGGTTACGTAAACCGATTGCCCAAATTTCATCCAACACATTTGCATCGTTAATAAAAGGATTCGTCGAAGGAACAGTATAAGGTAAACCATTGTCAATATCTAAACGTAACATTTTACCTAAAAAGGTTTGAGTATCCTGAGCGTTATTCCAAGGGTCATTACCACTACCTCCATCACCTGTACCTATATATAGATATCCATCAGGACCAAATCGAAGACAACCTCCATTATGATTAGAAGCAGGTTGGTCAAATGTTATAATAATTTCTGCACTATTAGGATTGGCTATATTAGGATCGCTAGCATCACGAGTATAACGTGCGACTACAGTTGCATCACTATTATCAGTATAATTAACAAAGAAGAATCCATTATTAGCATAATCAGGATGGAATGTCAAACCGAGCAAACCTTGTTCACTTTGAAAATTAGCATTATGTACGATACTATTAATATCCAAAAAAGGAGTAGCTAAAGCATCACCTGTAGTTACATCAGGAATGATTTTGATAACACCAGAGCGCTCAACAATAAATAATCGTTCATCTCCAGCATGAACAATATCAACAGGCGAACTAAACCCAAAAGATACTTGTTCTAATTCGAGAGTTTGGGTATATGAATATGAAAAAGTAAGAAGAAAAATCACTAGGGTAAAAAGGTATTTCATACAATTAAATTTTATATTTTAAATAGAATTGCACAAAGTAGGGATTATTTAAAAGTGGTTTAAATCGTAAGGATTATTTCTTTGCAAATTAGGCTACAAATAAATATTTGAAATAATATTAAAATAATTGGCTAGAGACTTGATTTTTGAAATAACTTAATATATATTTGCATCCGATTTTGAAGAAAGCTTCAAATGAATTTAAGCATAAAATCATTCGGAGGAGTGGGAGAGTGGCTGAATCCACCGGTTTGCTAAATCGACGTGCTTGGAAACAGGTACCGCGGGTTCGAATCCCGCCTCCTCCGCAGAAGTAATGAAAAATTAATGTTTAAAATTTAATTTTTCATTATTAAAAAGTATCGGGGCATGGCGCAGTCCGGTTAGCGCACCTGCTTTGGGAGCAGGGGGCCGCAGGTTCGAATCCTGCTGCCCCGACATAGTTTAACTTGTTGATTATCAATAAGTTGTAAAAATTAAAGCGAGTCAATTTTGGCTCGCTTTTTTTATTGGTTTACATGTTTTCTTGTTTTTTCAATTTTCTTTCCATATAGTTTTATTTATCTATTTCTATCTATGTATTGCTGT
>JALZVK010000097.1 GCA_023301005.1 Saprospiraceae bacterium
GGTATGGATGAATTTTCTTATAGCCTTTTGGTTACTTCGATTCGTTGGTTTGGGTGCAGACCCAACCATCATTACATTTTCTTTACTTGTGTGTCAAATGCAATTTTACTACTTGCATGCACAGAAGCACTTAAAGAGTTCATAAAGACCAGTTCTTTAAACTGGATAGCAGGCAGGAGTAATTAACTTACCTGCTTTTTTCATGTCCCTATCTAATTTTATTTCTTTCTATTGCCATAATGGTTCATTACTCCAATCTGTATGAAACCCCATAGCATTCAAATCAACATTAGAGTATTTAGCATGGAGTGCTCTAAATTTACTTGGAAAAGTATTATTTGGGTTTACCGTTTGAAGTAAATAAAGAAGAATACATAAAATGTAATAAGTCTTTTTATTGGAAACTCCTGAATTTACAATCCATTGATTCCTCGGATTTCTTATTGTTCTAGGTTGAATTCCTAAGACTCTATTCCATAATCTCGAATGATGAGCACAAATATTTCTTACGTAAACTAATGAGTGCAACCAAGATGAAAAAACCTTTTTATCTAATCCAAAATAATTGGCAACATCGTTCTTTCCTCTTATTGGTTTTAGGTTCGAATAAATCATTGATAATGTACCCATTGATAGTATTTCCATTGTTATCCAACTAGGAGGATATACATCGCTATATTTATTCTTGAAAGCTTTAATAAAAACTATATCACTTCTTTGATATTCATTGCTAATTTTTACAATTGACTTTCTATGCTTGTCAGGTGATTGGAATAAATGAGGTTCTCTAAACCAAAAAGGGTTATGCTCGTGAGATAAAATGAAAACTAGTTTTGCTCTTAACGCAACCTCAATCTTTTCTAGTTCACTTAATATCATTAATCTTAATTCTCTGTCGAAGCAATAGAGATTAAATGCTTTTTCAAATGTAGCACCAGGTTTAAAATTATGGGTGACTTTATCTTGCAAAAGTGGGTACCAATAACCACTAAGTCTATAATAGCTTAGGTTAGATAGTAAATGTTCTGCTTTAGGTATATTGTTAATGATTAAGCCTCTACCTTGGAGAAGAGTAATTTGGTCTTGTATAGACAGAGGTGGCTTAGTGTATGGAATATTAGGTGGCATATAAAAAAATAAAGCTTACCCTGAGAGCGCTGTTCCTATGAGAAGCGGGGTAAGCATGTTAATGCAAACATAATCTTTAAATTTAAGAAAATCAAGCACTATTTTATATTTTTTATAATCTAATATTAATAGCATTGTTTTATGTGACAGGGAATAAAAATCATCCTAACTGAATTAAATATGCAAAATTCGATTCTCTAAAATAAATTAACCTCATAAACAGAATTAATTTATTCTTAACGAAGATAGCTTTTTTCCATAGGATAATCATGCACTCATTCAGGCTCCTCTGATAAAACTTTATCTATTATAGTAATAACTTCTATATCCTAGTTTCTTCTTTTATTAAAATTACAATTTAATGATTTTTGCGCGTTCCTGTTTTAATTATATTTTTATCTGAATCATAAAATATATCATCTTCTAATATATAATATCCAACAATAGAATCACCTTGCAATAATTCCCATTCTTGATAACCATAATCCATGATACTATCATAAACTAATTCACAATTACATCTAGGAGGTTCGTCGAGAGGTATATTCAATAAGCTATACGTCAAAGATGAACCAATAAAGAATCCTATAATAATAGGAAAAAGAAAATTTGATTTTATATTCATAAAATACTTTTTGTAAAAAAGCCTTCTAATATTTATAAAAGCTTTGTTATTAAAAACAACCCTAACTCACCAACTCCACCCCCGTCCCATTCCTCCCCGAAAATACAACCTCCCCATCCGCCAATATTTTCACCCCATCCGCAATATCTTTTTTAATCAAAAGAATACTATCCATATCCACATAATCCAAAAGCGGAAGCAATTGCGCCAACGCAGAAATCCCAACCGCCGATTCCATCATACAACCTGCCATCACTTGCAGTCCCAAAGCTCTCGCCTCTTCAATCATTCGTCGAGCAGGAGTCAATCCTCCGCACTTCATCAACTTAATATTGATACCATGAAACCGTCCGACACATTTTTTTACATCATGTTCGCTTACACAACTTTCATCAGCAAAAAGTGGTAGCACGCTTTTCTCAAAAACAATTTCCATATCTTCATAAGCATCTCCGGGCAAAGGTTGTTCAATAAATTCAACTCCCAGTTTTTTGAGTTCAAATGATTTTTCGATAGTCTCCTCTACTGTCCAACCACAGTTCGCATCTACTCGAAAAGGAACATCTGTATTTTTTCTCAACGCTTGCATGATTTCAATATCATGTGGCGTTCCTAATTTTATTTTATAATTCGACCATGGCATTTCTTTCATTTTGGCAACCATCTTTTCGATAGTATCAATGCCAATGGTATAATCTGAAATTGGAATATTTTTCATTTCCAATCCCCAAATTTGATGAAGTGGTCTTTCTATTTTTTTTCCAAACCAATCATGCGCTGCCACATCCAAAGCGCATTGGGCAAAAGAATGATTTTTTAAATATGGATTCATCTTTTCCCAAAATTGCTCAGGTGTATCAAAATCGTACGATTCAATAATTGGTCGAAGTTTTTCTAAAACTTTACATAACTCATCAATCGTTACTTTGTAAAAAGTATGGTCGGAAGCTTCGCCATATCCACTAATTCCATCTTGCCTTAATTCGACAATCAAAACATCTCGTACACTATAGGAAGCGCGGGAAAGATTAAATACGTCTTTGGTTTCGAGTTGGAAGCGGTGAAGGTGAAGTTGCATGACTTGTTATTTTTTATTTCGTAATTATTTAGAAGCGAGAGTAGAGATTGATACAATGATTTTCTTAGCGAACATTCTCTTTTCCCTCAATACAATAGTCTCTTCTCCCTGTTCTAACTTGTTACTAGTTCTTCATAAATCTCAAATTCTCTTTTCTCTTTATTTTCCCAGAATCAGTTTCTATAAATTTTTCAACAAAGAAAATTTCTTTCGGTATAGAATACTTCGGTAAATTATTTTTCATAAAAGTACTCAATTCTATTTTTTCTTTTTTGGAAAATTCTTGACCTTCTATTATTAGAATTAAACGATTCCCCAACAACTCATCTGACTGACTACTTACAAAAAATCTTCTCTCCAAAAACTGACCCAATATTCTTTCTACTTCTTCTGGAATAATTTTCACACCGCCTGAGTTGATGATATTATCATGTCGTCCTAACCATTTAAATTCTTTAGGCGAAATGATTTCCACCAAGTCATTCGTAACAACTTTTTCATCAGCAACATCTGACGCAGCTATAACTAAGCAATTCCGTGAATCTATTGTTACATTAACATTGTCAAGGGTTTCGTAAACATCGCTAGCATCTTTTCCATTTAGCTTTTTAACTGCAATATGAGTAATCGTTTCCGTCATTCCGTAAGTTGCGTAGCAACTATTTTTTTCTTTTTGTAAAATTTGATGTAGTGATTTACTCACCACTCCCCCACCGATGATAGTCTTTTTTATTTTTCGAAATTGCGAAAGCGTATTCTTGTTTTGAAGCGAGTTCATCACTTGAAGTGGAACCATTGCCGCAAAGTCAATTTCTTCAAACACACTTTCTTTTAATGGGTTTCCATTTGGTTCTACTATCCTTAAATCTAATCCTAAAACAAATGATCGCACTACCATCATCTTCCCTGCGATATAATTTGGCGAGAGGCATAACAATGCTTTTGCATCTTTTTCTAAATTAAAATATGCTCCAGTTTTCAAGGCAGAAGCAACCATTTTATTTTTTTCTAAAAGTATTCTTTTAGGTTTTCCAGTTGTTCCTGAAGTGTGCGCTTCTATAAAATTATTTGCATCTAACCATTCCAATATAAATTTATAAATATCTTTAGTCCACGCTGGTAACTCTGTAGAATTTACAAATTCTTCTACATGATTTTTCTCCCACAGTCTTCCTCCTAAAATTATTTTTTGATATTTTTTATACATAAAAAACTAAACTTCATTTAACAAACTTATATTCCATTCCCCTTTTTCATTATAATGTATCGCGCCATTGTCCACATATAAAGGCGACGTAAAATTATTGTTATAAAGTGATCCTGTTCCCAATCCTTGGTGCATCGGACTATTCAAATTATATGTCCATTGTGCAATTGCATTCAATCCGATATTACTTTCCAATGCCGAAGTTATCCACCAAGGAATATCATTTTGCGCAGCGGCATCAATCCATTCTTGCGAACCTCGAAATCCTCCTATCAAACTCGGTTTTAAAATAATATACTGCGGCTGAATAAATGAAATTAATTCTGATTTTTTTTCTTTTTGAAAAATCCCAATCAACTCTTCATCCAACGCAATCGGTAGCGGAGTATCGCAACATAGATTTTTCATTGCCTCAAATTGCCCTTGCTTAATCGGTTGCTCGATAGAATGAATATCTAATTTCGCTAACGTATTTAATTTTTGCAAAGCATCTTCTCCTGCTTGGAATGCGCCGTTCGCATCAACTCTAAGTTCGATAGCATCTTTGGAAAATCGTTTTCTAATATTTTGTAACAATGCTATTTCGGTTTCAAAATCTATTGCTCCAATTTTCATTTTTACGCAATCGAAACCTTGGTTGAGTTTGTCTTCGATTTGTTGTCGCATAAAATCTTTATCACCCATCCACACTAATCCGTTGATCGGAATTGATTCTTTTCCTTTTGTAAATTCGGAAGGAAAGAGTTCGTATTTATTTTTGGATTGATAACTTTTCCATGCCATTTCCAAACCAAATTGAATGGATGGAAATTCTCTTAATCCTTCTTCCAACCAATAATTGATATTGGAAATATTATCGCAAACTTCTTTTAATTTTTCTTCGTAGTCAGGTCGGTCGTCAATGCTGAGTCCTTTGAGTAAACCACATTCACCGATTCCCCATTCCCATGTTTTGGAATTTTTGATAACTATAAACCAACTTTCTTTGGTTCGTAAAATGCCTCGGGAAGTTCCGCTTGCTTGTTTGAATTGGAGGGTGTGTTTTTGAAATGTGGCTTGGAGGAAAGTTGTGTTGAATTGGTTGGTCATGATTTTTTTGATTGCTTAGACTTGACGAACTTGTTTTCTTTTCTTTTCTCTTCTTTCTTCTTTCTTGTTTTTTCAACCTTCCAAATGAACCTGACTGCCGTCAGGCAAGTATTGGCGGTTACTTTAGGGAATCAAAATACGCTTTTAGCACTTTATCATTTTCTTTTCTTGGAGTAAATATTTCTAAGATACCTGCTCGTTTTCTTTTCTTATAAAAAGTGGTCATTACTTTTTCTAAGTCTTTTATGTTGTTCACTTTTTGATAAGTGAGATTATACATTTTGGCAAATGGCTCGGCAGTTCGTTGTTGCGTCACTTCAAAGTAATCATCCAACTCATCACTTGTCGATGGTCCAGGAATTATTCTAAAAATTCCTCCACCTGAATTATTGATAATTATGATTCTCAAATTCGATGGTAAATACGAATTCCACAAAGCATTCACATCATAGAAAAAACTTAAATCGCCACTAACCAAAGTGGTCGGTTTTTCACTCGCAACTGCTGCGCCTATTGCCGTCGAAGTACTTCCATCTATTCCCGAAGTTCCTCTATTGGAGTTGTAAAATAAATCTTGGCGTTGGTCAAATAATTGCACGTACCGAACACTCGAACTATTTCCCATTTGAAAATTACTACCCTTTGGAATATTTTTTAGTATAACTTCCACCGCTTTTAAATCTGAAAATTTAGTCTTCTTTAAAAAACGTTCATGTGATTTTCGAGTCTTATCATTTCTCTCTTTCCATGTTTTTTGAAAATCACTTTTTGTATTTTTCTTTAAGTCATTTATTTTTTTAAAAAAATAATCAGGTCGTACAGGAATGGTTTGAGTAAGTGATTGGAAGGTGTCCATTTCTTTTCCAGTAGGGTCGATATGCCAATGCAATTTCGGTTGCATCGTTCGGAGCATTGCTTTTATTTTTTTGGAAATGATCGCGCCACCTATCGTTACTAAAATATCAGGAGTGAATTTTTTGTATTCTTTTTTTTCTATTGTTGTAATCAATCGGTCGATACATGGATTGAATTTTTCGCTATATAAATTCGCAGTCGTCTCCGTCAATACACTTACCGAAGTGTCTTCACTCAATTCCTCCAACGCATTATTCAACGCTTCATTATTATCCATCAAACCACATAGAATCAATTTACGTTTCGCACTACTCCACTCTTTTTTTGTTTTTTTAAAAACGGAATCAGGAAGCGTATTTTCTATTTCGATAAGTTCTTGAATCTTAGGCGTATGTTTCGTTTTATTTACCAAATCATATAAAGGTTCGCGAAGCGGAATATTAATATGTACAGGTCCTTTTTTAGGGAAATGTGCTAAGTTAATTGCCTCATTAACTAAGCGGTCATTATACCATAAGTCGTCTGTCCCTTCCTTCGCCTCTTGCGTAAGTTCGTAACTTTTAAGAATATAATTTTTATAAATATCTCTTTGACGAATCGTTTGCCCTGCACCTTGATCAATCCATTCCACAGGTCGGTCGGCAGTTAAAATGACAAGTGGAATTTTCTGATAAAATGCTTCGACTATTGCTGGTGCGTAATTCAATGCCGCACTTCCTGAGGTACATGCAATCGCTACAGCTTTCCCCGTTTGTTGCGCCATGCCCATTGCAAAGAACGCAGCAACTCTTTCATCGACGATTACATAACATTGTATTTGCGGATGGCGATTAAATGCGATGGCAAGTGGCGCATTTCTTGAACCTGGCGAAAGGACAATTTTTGTAATGCCTTTTTGTGCACAGATTTCAACTAGAGATGATATGGTAGTTTTGTTGGTTGTCATTTATATTTACTGAACAAGTACTGGCAAAACATTCAACAATGTTTTCGCTTTTAATTCCGTTTCTTCCCACTCTTTTTGAGGTATCGAATCAGCGGTAATTCCACCGCCTACAAATAATGTAGCTGTATTGTTATAAATTTTCATACAACGTAGGTTGACATAAAAATCAACATCATTATTTCCCTCTACCATTCCGAGATAGCCTGCATAATATTGACGATGATATGGTTCTGTAGCATAAATTAAATCTAATGCTTTTTCTTTTGGCAAACCACATACCGCAGGTGTCGGATGTAAATCATTGATAAAATGAGTTAACTCATTTCTATTTATTTTAAATTTAAAACATTGTTTCAAATGAGCCATCGCTCCTGCTTTAGAGGTGTACGGATCTGATGCTTCAATGATTTCTAAATTATTATTATTTATTTTTTTAAAAATATAATCCGCTACCATTTGATGTTCTTCGATTTCCTTTCTTCCCCATTCTAGCGACTGAATATTTTGATTATCAAAGAGTCGTTGCGTACCTGCGAGTGCTACAGTTTCGGCTTCGCCGTTTTTATATTTTAATAAAATTTCAGGAGTTGCGCCTGCCCATAATCCTACATCTGGCAAATGGACTAAATACACAAAAGCATTCGAATAAGCGTTTTCTATTTTTTTAAAAAAATCAATCAAGTCAAAGTCTTCTGACTTTTCTACTTTTTTGATTCTACTATAAATCGCTTTTTGAGTATTGTTATTTTTAAAAAAATCAAAATAGGTGTGAAGGTCTTTTTCGTAAGTTGGAAAAGAAACTGCTTTCTCAATTATTGGTTCATTAAAATTAAGTGGACTTAATTTTTCAATATGAGCAATAGAAGGAAAAACATTTTTTCCTAATTGCGACAATTCTATATCAACATCATTTTGAATAATAAGATGAGGAACATTTTCTCTTTTGGAAAATGGTGCAAAATGAAAACCTGTTTTTTGGGCATCATCTATAATGGTAAGTTCGCTCAATTGAGCAACAAATCTTACTGCTTTTTCAGGTGCTCTAAAAAGTGCAAAAGGAATATTTTTCTCTAGATATGAATTGATATTTGTTTCCATTATTTTCTTCTTTCCAAAATTCGTGTTGTAAATCGAACTATACTTACAATTTGATCATCTTCATTTGTAACTTTTATTTCCCATACATGAGAAGTTTTACCAATGTGAATAGCTTTGCAAATTGCAGTAACGATTGTTCCTTCTTTTCCACTTTTGATGTGGCTTGCTCCGATTTCAGTTCCTACTGCATAATGGGTTGAGATATTGAGTAAAAGAATTGATGCCACACTTCCTATCGTTTCTGCTAAGGCTACCGTTGCGCCGCCATGTAATAATCTCATGGGTTGTACGGTACGATTGTCAACTGGCATTATACCTTTGATATAGTCTTTTCCTACTTCGGTAAATTTTATTCCGAGGTTATCTACTAATGTATTTTGGTTAAAGGAATTTAGTTGGTCTAGTGATACTTCTGGAAACATTGATTTTGGTTATTATGGTTCTTAAGTTCTTGGACACAATTATTTCATATTTATTTTGGCTTATTTTTTTATCACTCTTCGTTAAAAAGCCTCGTCGATGCATAGCATCGCCTACGTTTTTTGCCTCGATTGATTAAAAAATAATCTCAAAATAAATTATGA
>JALZVK010000098.1 GCA_023301005.1 Saprospiraceae bacterium
TCTAAACCGTGGTTTATTTTTTTGAGTCTAACCAGCATCTTTTAGAATTAAAGGTAATAAAGTATTTTTTTAACCATAAAATTTTAAACGATGACTTATTTTAAACACACACACACACACACACTTAATTCTTAGGAAAAAAATCCCTCTACTGCTAAGCACAATCTTATTAAGTGCACTTCTATTTTATTCATGCGAAAAAGAACAAATTACAAATAACGATATAGGCAGTGATACAGTCGCAAATTCCGTAATTAATAGAAGTAACGATTTAGCAGGTCCTGTGCACGATATTGCATGGGTCCAAGACTTCCAGCTACATTTACAGGGTTTGGATGCAGGACAAAGCACAAATAGTACTTACACTTTAGAAGACGCTGTGTATGGTCTCGAATATTTATTTAATTATGCTTATGGTGATATACAAGTTGGTGTAAATGTAGGAGGTTCAAAAACATCATTTGCCATTCCATCTAACAATGATTGGCTAGAATTATATAATAGTATATATAATCAAATTCAAGATGAAAAAAAATCGGATGTAATCTTTGATTTTGTCTCTGTAGAAGCAAATTTTGAAACTAATTCAATTGAAATGCATACCCACTATGTATTGACAAACCCAGATATAGTAGAGTATTTTTCAGCGTCAGATGGCCAATCATTTGGATGTGATAACCCGCCATTTACAGACCAAGAATTCATATTTGGAGATGGTGGACAAAATGGAATTTCCTCTATCCCTGACGGTTGTGGTCCACTACCATTTTGCGGGGAAAATATTGCATGTGCTACACCTAACATTTACGCTTTGGAATTGATTGAAGCCTTTTATAATGCAGACATAAGAAATAATAATTTTTGTAAAAATGATGAGGTGGCCGCTTACACTGTGGTCGATGACCTATTAATTACAATTTATGAAGATTCTAGTATTAGTCGAATAGCTGCTAATTGCCCTGAAATAATGGAGAATATAGGCTTTCCAAATGGTTGCAGTTGCGCCTCAACCGATCTTTTGAATTGCTTATCTTGCCATACAGAAAATGTTCTAACACAAATAGCATTGGAAAGAATACCGGAAGGTTACGAAATACTTAATGTAGATTTATTTACAGAGACTGTGGAAGAACTAGGCGAAGTATATTTTAATGGAAGAATAACTTTCGGAACAGTTACTTGTGTCCCTAATGAACGAGAAGAGCCAATTCTAGTAGAGATTTGCTGTTAAAAAATTAATGCACGCAATCATCCGGACTTGTAATCTGGATGGTTGCAAATTTTAAAAATATAAGTATGCTTAAAAGCCAAATTTTAGTAATTATACTGCTGCTAATTAATATTTATGAAGCCTTTGCACAATCTGATATTTTTACTGGTTCTTTAAATGCAGAATCTGTATTGAACCTTATTGATCATGTTGAAGCTGATGATGATTTTTATTACTTTGGTGTAAGAAACGCAGATTCAGTCCCCAATTCGATTAGCATTTTTAAGACTACGACTGACTTTGAAGAAGTGAAATCAATTGAAAATCTAATTATTAGAGATAGTGTTGCCTCTTTGTTATCCATGTTGAAAATAGTAAATGATCGTTTATTATTAGTGTCTAATGGGGTAGTGGATTCAAAGAGCTATTTATTCACGCATAGTTTAGATCTTAATTTAGAAAATCATACCATTATAGATTCAATTGAAATTGATGCTCCAATGCGATTTAGAGCAAGAGATTTCAAATATCTTGATGATAAAGTACTATATACATTTGGAAATCTTGTAATAAATAATACTTCTAATGTGCTTTCTACAAATTATTTGGAGATAGATATAAATGGTATAATAAGAGAATTCGAAGAAGTGAGAGGAACAAGTAGCTTCGTTTTTACATTTGATGATAATCAAAATACAAATCAGTTCCTTATTGCTGGCCCTTTTGGTACTTTCACTTTGGATACTAGTTTTATAGTCACCAGTTTATTTAATGATTTAGTACCTATTCCAGAAGGCAGTTATAGTTTTTTTAATCCATGGATGTCGAGTTGTGAGTATGTATCAGACTCCACTGTTGAATGCATTAGCACTAGAGGTGAAGATGAATATACTACTTTTGTTTCAGTATTGGATATAGAAGACGGGGAGTTGCAGTTTTCGCATGGAATACCCTTGCATCCGGATTCTTTGCAGACCTTGAGATTTGGATTGAACATTACTTCTAGAGATACAGAAGAGAATTATTATTTTGCATATCATGAACCATCTATTTCAAAATATGGCTCGGTCAATCCTAATAAAGTATTTATTTCAAAGTTTGATAAAAATTTCAATAATATTTTCTTTTTGGAACTTCTAGATGAGAATGAGCATACCTTCGCTAATTCAATAGTAGACAAGGATAATAACTTGATTGTTGTTGGTAGTATCACTTCACCTGATAATCCTACTGGTTTTAAAAACTCTTTCATAAAGATTAGCGACACTGGTGAGCTTTTAACAAGTACTAATTCAATCTTTCGTCCAGATGAAATTGTCATCTACCCTAATCCAAGTATCAACTACATCAAAGTACAGTTTGATGAAAATTCTGATGTAGAATATCTAATCTATTCTATTGATGGTCGCTTAGAAAAGCGAGGAAAAGCATCAAGTGCGGGAGGTATCTTCGACATCGAAACACATGACTTGCCTTCAGGAATGCATATTTTGAATGTCTTTAATGGAGGTCGTATATATGTGACACGATTCGTTAAAGAGTGATATAAGCTTTACGGCTCTATAAGCTTTAGTGTGGACAGATTAATTATCATGTTGTATTTTCATACGAAAAAACAAAAATTGAAAAATAAGCCTAAAAGGCTTCTATACAAAAGCACAGGGTTTCAACCCTGTGGAATTAAGGTAGAAGAAGAAAATAATCAAGACTAAGACTAGCGAATTTTCGCTAAGCGCCAAAGTCTTTAATAGTAAATTTTAATCCTTCACATATTT
>JALZVK010000099.1 GCA_023301005.1 Saprospiraceae bacterium
ATTTGGGCGGATTCTTTTGCCCTCATTTTTCCTTAAAAATCAGTCATAGTATCAACAATACTCCTTCTTTTTAAGAAAAACTGAGAACAAAATAATCTCACCCAAAAGACTGACTTATTATTTTATCGTTACTAAGTCCGAAATTAAGTAAATGTTTATAATTATTTACTTAGTTCAAAAGTATAACTTTGCATCATGTCAGAAAAAGTGATTTCAAAAATAGATATTCGAAAATTAGACTTGACAGAAATTGAAAATTTCTTTCTTGAATTAGGAGAAAAAAAATTTCGTGCTCGTCAAGTCTATGAATGGTTATGGAAAAAGAGTGCAATCTCTTTTGACCAAATGACGAACCTGTCTAAATCACTTCGTGATGTGTTGAATGAAAATTTTAAAATCAATTCCATTCAAATAGATAAAGTTCAAAGAAGTAATGATGGAACTATCAAATCTAGATTTCGATTACATGATGGACATTTGATAGAATCCGTTTTGATTCCAGTACCTTCGGATAATAGATTTACAGTTTGTGTTTCATCGCAAGTTGGTTGTAGTTTGACTTGTAAATTTTGTGCGACAGGTAGAATGAAACGATTGCGAAATCTCGATGCAGCCGAAATTTATGATCAAGTAGTTTTAGTGAATCAGCAATGCATGGAAACTTTTGGTTACCCTTTGACTAATATCGTTTATATGGGAATGGGAGAACCTCTTCTCGCTTATAAAAATGTTTTAAAAAGTATAGAAGTAATTTCTTCTCCTGAAGGTTTAAATATGTCACCTCGACGTATCACAGTTAGTACAGCAGGCATTGCCAAGATGATTAGAAAATTAGCAGATGACGAAGTGAGATTTAATTTAGCACTTTCTCTTCATGCAGCAGATGATGAAAAGCGAGATGAGATTATGCCTATCAATGAGCAAAATAATTTGGAAGTATTGATGGATGCTATTGACTATTTTTATCAAAAAACAAAAAATAGAATTAGCTACGAATATATCGCTTTTCAAAATTTCAATGACACCTTAGAAGATGCTGCTAATCTTTTCAAATTATGTAAACGGTTTCCAGTAAAAGTAAATGTGATAGAATATAATCCGATAGATGGTGCGGAGTTTGAAAAATCTTCCCAAGCTCGAATAGATTTATTTGCTCAATACTTGAGAGAAAAAAATGTTATGATTACAGTAAGAAGAAGTAGAGGGAAAGATATAGATGCGGCTTGTGGACAACTTGCAAACAAAGAGTAAAAAATTTAGAAGAAATAAAAAAGAGGTTGTTTTCAATTTTTGAAAACAACCTCTTTTGTTTTGGAAGAAGATTTAATTTATTTGATATTGAAATCAACTAAATTAGAAAACTTCTTCACTCGACTATTGATAGTCTTTGCATTTAACTTCTTCAACTTTCCAATACTAAATTCTTCAACACAGAAGGAAGCCATTGCAGAACCATAGATTACAGCACGTTTCATATTTTCAAATGAAATATTTCCAGTCTTAGCGATGTAACCAATAAAACCACCTGCAAATGTATCACCTGCACCTGTTGGGTCAAAAACTTCCGCTAAAGGTAAAGCTGGTGCATAAAACATTTTTTCACCTTGAAAAAGTAAAGCGCCGTGCTCTCCTTTTTTGATGATTAAATATTTAGGTCCCATTTTGTGAATCACTTTAGCAGCTTTCACTAAAGAATACTCTCCAGACAATTGTCGAGCCTCTTCATCATTGATAGTAAGAACATCTACTTTCTTGATTACTTTCTTTAAAGCAGGCATTGCAATATCCATCCAAAAATTCATGGTATCCAAAACGATTAATTTTGGACGTTTCTTCATTTGCTTAATCACTTTCATTTGAATCTCAGGAGTCAAATTTCCCAACATCAAATATTTAGAATCTTTATAACTATCAGGAAGTTTAGGATTAAAATCAGCTAGAACATTAAGTTCAGTAGCCAAAGTATCTCTTTTGTTCATGTTATCATGATACTTCCCTGCCCAGAAAAAAGATTTTTCACCTTCTTTAATTTCAAGACCTTCGAGGTTAATACCTCGTTTTTTCATATATTTTAATTCTGCATCAGGGAAATCATCTCCTATTACAGAAACTAAATTAATGTCTTTAGTAAAATAAGAAGCAGCTAAACTAATATAAGTACAAGCTCCTCCTACAACACGGTCAGCTTTGCCATAAGGCGTTTCAATAGAATCAAAAGCAACCGTTCCAACTGTTAATAAACTCATGTTCAAAAAGGGTTTAAAATTATTTTAAAAAAAAGTGCTACAAAGATTGCACTTTTTTTTTAAATAATATATCTTTGCGTTCGCTTTTAGGAAGATAGAAGCAATTTTATATATTCTTAAAAGCAATAATGCCCCTTTAGCTCAGCTGGTTAGAGCGTCGGACTGTTAATCCGCAGGTCCAAGGTTCGAGTCCTTGAAGGGGCGCAAAAAAAAGTCTTATGATTTATTTCATAAGGCTTTTTTTGTTTTAGGGATAGTAATAAAGAAATACGCTGCCTAATGGTTTTGATTCATAACAAATGGTCACTTTATTATTACTTGCATTCAACTCATAAATTCTTCTTTATTATCTAGCGAATGAATTTTACATTTTGTTAAAAATGAATTCGAGGAGATTAAATTTCTGCCACGAATTAACACGAATTTTCCCTAATCTTTTTGTGGAAACTCGTGTTAATTCGTGGCTTTAAATTTATTTTCTCGAATTGATTTTTTTCAAAAATCTTAAATTTTCACAAAACTATTGGGTGAAATAATAAAGAAACTATGTTTTTAAAAAATGGTTATGTCTTATTATTCCTCTCTAAAAAGAAACTAAAGGCATCTAATCCCACTTCTTGAATTTCAACCGCTTCCCTTTTTGTTTAATAAACTTCGTCTTCTCAGAAGCAATAAAAACATTTCTATTATCTAAAAAGTCCAAAGACTCATATTGTGTAGCAACTATAAAAACAGGAACTTTTTGTTTTTTAATACTTCCTTTCAAAAAATCAGTTCCTTTGAAATCGCGAATAACAAAAACGGAAGCTTTTGATTTAGGAATAAATCCTTTTCGTTTTTTAAAAGTATAAGAAAGTAATACTACAGTTTTAGAGTCGGGACTAATTGCAGCAGCAGTCACCACTCTATCTTTAAGATCAATACTATCTTTTAAAATTGCGTCTTGCTGTCCTGGAGTATCTTCCAAAGTATAATACTTCGTATATCCATTTCCAACATTCAATCTATTCTTAGAAAAAAGGTGCAATTGGTTTTTATACCAAAAGAAACCTTCCATGTCGAAGTTGCATTGTGGTGAGGGAGGAGGGAATTGCGTTTGGTCAGGGTAGGAAAATTGAATAGAATCTAATCGTTTATTATCGAGATGATAAATATAAATTTTTAAATCCTTACGAGCATTTCTATTATTACCAAAATCTCCGATATAAACATTTCCTTTATCATCATGAGTTAACTCTTCCCAATCTGTATTTTTTATTTTATCTAAAATTAGAGTTTGAGTGAGCTTACCTTTTGCATTTGTTTGATAAAGAATAGGTTCACTACCACTATCATTATGCCACCAAAATTCATTTTGACTTTTGATATAAAGACCAGAGACTTCGTTTAATTCAGTAGGAAGCTTAAAACGTTTTGGAAGTTTTTTCTTTTGAGCATAAGACAAAAAAGGAAAGGTGAGAACTAATAAAAAAATAAAGAAGTTTCTCATAGTTAAGATGTTGTAAGTGTATTGTTATATTACTGAGGTCATTTTTCTAAGTTCCATTCTTTCTTCCTCATTCAATTTATAATTTTCTTTAAATGTATTCACAGAAGGACGAACCATTAAAAATGCAACAAATCCAATAACAAACAAAAGCAAGAAAAAATAATTTTGTTCTAAAAAGAAGAATACGATACAGACTAAATTAGCACCTTCTAATAATGAACTTCTTAAAATAACTGTCTCTCGATAATGTACTAATTTTTCTAAAAAACCACTCAATGATTTGCCCTCACCTATTTTTTTATTATAAAAAAAAGTACTGATTGTGATACAACTTATTAATAAAAAAGTACCGATGATATGAACCATATTATCTATTTCCCAACTGAATTTTATCTCATCGTCTTTTAATAAAAAGACCATAACACATGCGATAAGAAATTGCCCCATAGCAAGAGCATAGTAAATAATTTTTATACTTTTAAAGTTATTGCCTTGGTTGTTTTCAGTTTTCATTATTTGAATTTTTGACAAAAAGAAACCCTCAACGAGGGTTGAAGGTTTCTTTTTTATTTTAATAAATTTATAAAAATAAATATTAATTGATTCCGTGCATCCAACGATTTATAATCGGAGATATAAGTAAAGTCAGCAGAGCTACTATAAATGAAATCAAAGCAATCTGAGAGAAAATTTTAGAATACAAGGATAAACCGAAAATCGGTTTTGCTTGTTTTTTATTCTCTTCGAGAGTCGCTTGAAATTTCATAACAGTATCAGCCCAAGCTGGATTTTTTGCGATAATTTCTTTTTCAATTTTTAATCGTTCTGCAGCTTTATCTTTCCAGACTTTAGTAACATCAAACATCGCCAAGTCAAAAGCTTCGCCCGTAAGTGTTCCTGCTTCTTGCTTCTTTAAGTTATCATAAGCAGTTACAGCAGAGGCTTTTTTCATAGTTTCTAAGTAAGCATTACTATATCTATGATAATCTGCTTTTAGATGTCCATAAGTACTATCAGGATAACTTAATAAAGTCCCTAAAATATTTTTCAATTCAGCAGCTTTAGCTTTTATAGGAGCCGCTGCATTTTTCCAAGATGGGAAGTTGTCCATCTCATTAATAGAACCGATGTATTTATCTAAAGTCGCCATACTTGGGTAAGCATTGTTTTTGACAAGCATAGTATCCGCAGCTAAAGCGTCGTAATTTTTATTGAAATTAAATTCAAATTCACCTACTTTGTTTTGATCGTTTCCAGAAACCCAAGTTCCAAATTTTGTAAAAACATCATCTTTAGGTACGTACACTTCTGACGTCGTTGCAGCAGGTACAGTTAACTTTGCAATG
>JALZVK010000100.1 GCA_023301005.1 Saprospiraceae bacterium
CAAGTTGAAGTTTCTCCTGCTAAAACAAGATTAATTCCTGTTCCTGCTCAGTATGAAACTCAAACTGAAACTGTTGAAACTAAAGCTGCTTCTTCTAGAATCGAAGTAATTCCTGCTACTTACGAAACTGTAAGCGAGCAATATGAGTCTGAAGCTGCTTCTACTCGTATCGAGACTATGACTCCTAGATACGAAAATCAAACTGAACGAATTGAAACTCGTCCAGCTAGTACTAAATGGGTTAAGAAAAGAGCTGACAGAAACTGTCTTTCTGCTGACCCTAATGACTGTCAAGTATGGTGTTTAGTAGAAGTTCCTGCTGAATATAAAACTGTAACTAAGCGTGTAAACGTTGGTTGTGATGGTTCAGGTGTTGCTGACTCAGGTTGTACTAAAGAAGTACAGATTCCTGCTAAATATTCTACTAGAACTTCTAGAGTAATGAAAACTCCTCCACAAGAAAGAGTTATCGAAATTCCTGCTGAATTTGGTTCTGTAACTAAAACAGTATTACAAACTCCAGCTACTACTAGAGAAGAAACTACTCCTGCTGTTTTCAAAACAGTAACTAAAAGAGTTGTTGCTAATCCTGCTTCTACTCGTTCAGTTGATATTCCTGCTGAGTTCGGTACTGTAACTAAAACTAGAATGGTTTCTCCAGCGACTACTCGTGAAGAAACTACTCCTGCTGTTTACAAAACTGTAACTAAGAGAATCGTTAAAACTCCTGCAAGTACTCGTTCAGTTGAGATTCCTGCTGAGTTCGGTACCGTAAATAAAACTAGAATGGTTTCTCCAGCGACTACTCGTGAGGAAACTACTCCTGCTGTTTACAAAACTGTAACTAAGAGAATCGTTAAGACTCCTGCTTCTACTCGTTCAATTGAAATTCCTGCTGAGTATGGTACTGTAACTAAAACTAAATTAGTTGTTCCTGCTACTACTAGAGAAGAAACTACTCCTGCTGTTTTCAAAACAGTAACTAAGAGAGTTGTTGCTACTCCTGCTCAGACTCGTTCAGTTGATATTCCTGAGGAATATACTACTCTTTCTAAAAGAGTATTAAAAACTCCTGCTCAAACAAGAACTGTTGATGTTCCTGCTGAATACGCTACTGTTACTAAAAGAAGATTAGTAAAAGAAGGTGGATTTACAGAATGGAGAGAAGTTGTTTGTGAAGGTAATGTTACTGTTGAGTTGGTAAGATCAGTACAACGTGCTTTAAGTAGCCGTGGATACGATCCAGGACCAATTGATAATCAATTAGGAAGCAGAACTAAAGCTGCTTTAATCAAATACCAAAGAGATAATAACTTACCTGTTGGACAAATGGATTTCGAAACTTTGAAATCTTTAGGAATACCAGGATATTAATCTTTGATTAATTTTATATAAAAAATCCTCACTCTCTTTCGAGAGTGAGGATTTTTTTTTGCTTATAAATGTCCCATCCTAAAATAGTGATATACAGAAAAGAGAGCGAAGAAAAGAAATTAGAGAATTAAAAATAATCACTACTGTAAGGTTTATCTTTTCTCTCTATAAAATGGTCTCTTTTTTTGTTCTGAATAGTCAACACAAATCTTAAGTACTTGGACATAAGTACTTAATACAATTTAATAAACTCCTTCCCTTTCTTTTGCAAATTATTAATATCAATCAAAAAGGAAATTCTCTTAAAAAACGTATCCTTAATTTGATAAGTCAAACTTTCAGTTATATCATTACTTTCAAAAAATGGAATATAAATTTCAATCGCATCTGGAATTCCTACAATCGCTATTCCTGAACTATAAGAAAACAAAGTCGCTTCTTCAAAAGCAACTAAATCAAATCCTTGATAAATTGCCGCATCCACATAAGGTCGTACTGGCAATGGTCCAGGTATAGAAGTAGAAACACCAAGACCGACCATCCACTTTTGAGAATTACCAATACTACTTAATGTTTTTAAATCCGCATCTCTCTTAAATCGTTGTTGAGAAAAAATTCCATCTGTGGAAGACCTTCCTAAAAGCGTTTCATCAAATAAGTAATCTCGCATCGAAACATCATTAGTGATTCCCCCAAATGTAAAACTAACTAATGCAGATGGATTGTCAGAATGTGGCAACCATCCAACAAATGCTTTCAGTATCGTTCCTTTCCTTTTCTTTTTGTGAGGAATAAATTGTCGATAATTCGCAAACAATCGAACAAAGCCATCTCCTTGATGTGCTGTAAAGTCTAGATTCAATGGTGAAGTAACTTTTGAATCTTCAAATGAATATTTTAACTCATTGACATAGTAGTTATTTTTATTAACGTTATTCAAGCCATCATTTCGTAAAATATTAATGTATCGAAAAGATACACGATGCTGAATAGTTGATGTCAAATCTTTTTCTTTAAATAGAAATTCTAGCTTAGGTGCAATTTTGATATAATCATCATAAAATTTATCCTCCCAATCATATCGATATGTAAATCGTTTCGCATTTAAACTTAAAGTGACTTTCTGAAACAATGACGACGTTGGATATAAATTATATTTCACCACTCCTGTACCAACAAAATTTTTACTAGCAAAACCATACATTGGCGCAACTGCAAATTCAAATTTTCTCGGAAGCAAATCATTATTATGTAAAACTACTCCAAGCATCGTTTTATCATAATTATTCCATCCCAACGCTGGCATCCAATATACAGTAGAGCGAGTAGGATTTTCTATTCCGCCTAAAAACTTCAATTGCAGCGGTTCTACTTTTTTAAAAATTCCAGACGTGCGTATCGTGTTATTTTTTCTATTCACATCAGGGATCTCTCTATCTTTATCTATGATGAATTTGTCAATTTTCAATCCTTCTTGATGTGGTGGAATATGAATGATTTTTTCTCCTACAAATCCATCTATAAGTTTAAAATGTTTTCGTTCGCCTGCTGTCATACTCAATTTAAAAGGCAAAGCAACTCCATTTTTATTACTAATTTTTAAATCATAACCATCTGATTTCGAAACACTTATAATTTTATAATCAATCTTTTTGTTGGTATTCATGAGTTCATTGAACACCCCATCCGAGCCTGTATTAAAGTGTTGTATAAAATCTTCAGGTTGAGGATGTTTGAATTTCCACTCCTTATAGAAGCTTTTCATTTTGATAGGTGTAATCTTAGTTTTCAAAACATCCGCCGCTCTGTCATACACTCCAAAATTATAATTCATATTCGTCATCTCATCTATTGGAGTATTGATAGCTTGATGAATATTTTCTCTTTCCATTGCCACCTTCGCTGCTTCCATCACATCAAGCTGTCCTTCGGCTTGCATGAATTTTGGTAAAAAATCATCCTTCCCATCAGGATAAAAATTCTTTACATATTGCCTTTCATAATAACTATTAATCCCTTCATCCATCCAAGGATAATCTCTTTCATTAAATCCTAAAATTCCATAAAACCAATTATGACCCACCTCATGAGCGATTACCACATCCAAACTTTTTGCTGTATACATTTGGTCAACAAGTGTAATCATTGGATATTCCATCGCCCCCGCATCTGCATACGGATTACTTACTGCCGTCGCATGAGGGTAAGGATACATGCCTACTTTTTGAGAATAAAATTTTACAGACTGGTCAATATATTTCGTAACATTTAACCATAAATCAAATTCCTCTTTATTAAAAAATGCCCACGTATCTACTTTGTTATTTGGACCAACCTCTACTCTACTTTTTTGTACAAAAAATCTCTTATCTGCAAACCATGCAAAATCATGAACATTCTCTGCGGTATAATGAATGGTTTTCATTTCAGATGAAGAAGTTGGAAAAGTATCTTTTTCAAATAGAGGAATCGAGCGATCAGCACCACGAGGATATTTTTCATTTATAAATTTATTCGTAGCACGTACTTTATTTTCCAAAAAAATAACCTCGTTTTTAGTTTCTAAATTTCCAGTCGAAGCAACAACATAATTTTTAGGTATTGTGATTTTGACATCATATTTTCCAAACTCAGAATAAAACTCTCCCATATCTAAATAAGGCATTGGATGCCAACCTGCCCTATCATATACCGCAGGTTTTGGATACCATTGCGAAATATAATAAGCTTGTTTCTCATGTCCCATTCGAGAAAAGTATTTTGGAATTTTTATTTGAAATGGAACACGGATTTGAAGACTTTCATTTGGGCGAAGTTTTTTATTTAGTGAAATGATAGCAATATCAATATGCTCCTCATCATAACTCCAAGTTGCACTTTGTCCATTGATTTCAAAATCAACTTTATCATAACCACCTCTCTCTGTATTTTTAGAAAAGAAAAATTCTGTATTTCCATTTTTGATTTGTTGCTTTGCAAAAGCGGTCTTATCATTTTTATAAGCATTCGCCCATAAGTGAAAATAGATTTTCTCTAATTCATCAGGAGAGTTATTAATATATTCGATATCAGCTTCACCTACTAAGATGTGATTTACATCATCAAGTGACACTTCGATATTATAATTGACTTCTTGTTGAAAATAAGGTGGGTTATCATTTTGGGCGAAAAGAAATAAGCCAACACTAATTATATATAATATTAAAAATATTTTTTTCATATGAATCTCAATTAACTGTTTTTAATAATTCGGTAGAAGAACTGATTTTTTTGTAAAAATACTACATACTTAGTAACGATAAAACAATAAGTCAGTCTTTTGGGGGAGATTACTTTGTTCTCAGTTTTTCTTAAAAAAAAGGAGTATTGTTAGCGTAGCGATACTATGACTGATTTTTAAGGAAAAATGAGGGCAAAATAATCCGCCCAAAAGACGGAGTTATTGTTTTATCGTTACTTATTACTCTTTAAGTAGCTCTTTGTTTTGTCTGTCCAAAAAAAATCCTTACCGATATGACAGTCGGTAAGGAAACAAGACTATGGACACCCTATGACGTTCTTTAATAAGAACTTCTTTACCCATAGATATTATATAAATGTATAATTTAAAATTATTATCACCAAATATATACAAGGGCAATTTAGCAAGGGTGTTTCTGTTTCTTCTGGCTAATTATTTAAATTACTTTTTAGATCTTTTTTGCTCCCAAGCCCAAGCCGTACGCATGATATCTTCAATATTTCTTTTAGGTTTCCACTTCAATCTGTTCTTTGCTTTTTTATAATTGCAATAGATCGCAACAACATCACCTGACCTTCGAGGACCTATTTTATAATTTAATTTTTTACCTGCAACTTTTTCAAATGCATCAATAACTTCCAATACAGTTGCTCCTTCTCCTATTCCTAAATTGTATGCTTCGCAATTTGTTTTATTATTGTTATTTATCAAGTATTGTAAAGCTTTAGTATGAGCATTTCCTAAATCTTGTACATGGATATAATCTCGAACATTACTACCATCTCTAGTATCATAGTCATTTCCAAATACAGTTATCGCTTTTCGTTTTCCAATACCAACCTCGGTAATAATCGGAACTAAGTTAAGTGCAACATTAGGAGCTTCTCCAATTAAAGCACTTTCGTGAGCACCCGCAGGATTAAAATATCTCAAAAGGATAGAGTTGATTTTTGGATTAGCTATAGAAAATGATTGTATCATTTCCTCGCCTGCTTGCTTGGTTAATCCATAAGGACTTTCAGCTTTTTGCAAAGGCGTGTCTTCTGTAACAGGTAGTTCTTTAGCATTTCCATAAACAGTACAAGAAGAAGAAAAAATAAAATTCTTCACTCCGAATTCCTTAGCTGCTTCCAATATATTAAGCGTACTGTTAAAGTTATTTTTAAAATACCTTAAAGGTTGTTCTACAGATTCTCCTACTGCTTTTAATGCAGCAAAATGAATGATTCCAACGATGTCTTTATTCTCTAAAAAAACTTTTTTTACTCTATTATAATTACACAGATCAACTTTATAGTTTTTTATTTTTTTACCAGTTATTTGTTCAATACCTTTGAGTGATTTTTTATTTGAATTGATATAGTTGTCAATTGAAATCACGTCAAAACCATTCTCAATTAAATCAACTATAGTATGACTTCCGATATAACCGCAACCACCTGTTACTAATACTTTATTCATTTTATTTATTTTTGTAAAAAAAAATATGATTTAGTAACTGTAGAAAAAATAATCCGTCCAAATGATGGCGTTATTCTTTATTGTTACTTATGTACATTATAAATTAAATTCTTTATTTAATTATATAAAAAAAACACAATTTAATGATTGATACGAACCTAGCCAAAGATGTGGCGAAAATTGCAAAAATTGCAGGAGATGTAATCCTGAAAATATATAACGAAGCAGATGACTTTCAGATTCAACAAAAGGACGATAATTCTCCTTTGACTATGGCGGATAAGGCTGCTAATGATGTTATCTGCGAAGGACTCGAAAAATTAAACGTTCAATATCCTATTATTTCTGAAGAAAATAAATCAATAGATTACGACGTCAGAAAAAATTATGATTACTATTGGTTAGTAGATCCGCTAGATGGTACGAAGGAATTTATCAAACGTAATGGAGAATTTACTGTCAACATTGCTTTGGTACATAATCAGCGTCCTGTGTTAGGTGTTGTCTATGCGCCTGTATTAGAGGAAATGTATTATGCGGTAAAAGGCGAAGGTGCATTTATAGAAAAAGGAGATGCAACTGAAAAATTAAGTGCATCTACTTTTACAAAAAGTGATAAAAATTTAGGCGTTGTATGTTCACGTTCTCACTTGAATGATTTGACACAACAATTTGTGGACGAATTAGACGAGCCGAATTTAGTGGCAACAGGAAGTTCTCTCAAGTTTTTAATTTTGGCAAAAGGAACTGCTCATCTTTATCCACGATTGGCTCCTACAATGGAATGGGATACAGGTGCTGCTCAAATTGTTTTGGAAGAAGCAGGTGGGAAAGTTTTACAAGCTGAAAACGGAGAACCACTTTTATATAATAAAGAAAATTTATTGAATCCATTTTTTATAGCGGAAGGTTCACTTCAAAGTTAGGAGTGTACTCATAATTTATAAAGACTCTTACGAGTCGTATTTCTTTTAAACTAAATACGACTCGTAAGAGTCTTGTTATAATTTTTTATAGTTTTTAAATCCTCCAATCGTTTCCCCTCCAAAAAAAGTATTTTCTATCCAAGAGATAATTCTATACTTTAATTTTTCATGTTTAAATAATTGTCGTTTTCTATTTCCTTCCGAAGAGTAGCGGAGTTGATTTTTCCAATTCATTTTTGTTATCCAATTCTGCATGACGGCAGGATGAGTTTTTTCAAATTTTTGAAGCTTACTCAAATCTCCATAATCATATAATTCATCCAAATTCAAAACCTCTTGAGTAGGTGCGCCGTGGTAAGTGGTTGAGTTGACTTTTTTCTTTTTGGTCATCAAAATGGGCGGTCGAACATAACCATAGTGATACACATATACATCTAATAATTTTACATTCAACTTTTCGGAATCTTCTTTCTTATCATAGTCTTCAAAAGTACCTCCGTTCCATTTTGAGAATTTACGGAAAGACTGCGCATCTTTCCACGAGTGAATGGAATCATTATTTCTGATAATTCTTATCTCTCTTTGATACCACGCATGCGATAAATGATAATATTCGTAATCTCCCCAAAAGTGTAAATATTTAAATAAAAATCCATCGACTCTTGAGTCGTTCAAATTCTCTACACACGCCTTTTTTATAGTTTCTAAATCATTTTCATGAATCGCTTCATCACATTGAATATAGAACAACCAATCACCTGTACAATGACTTTTAGCAATATCAGTTTGTCTTGCAAACTCTGTATTTTTTGGAAAACGTTTGACATCCCAAACTGTCCGAACAATTTTAATTTTTGGAGAGTTAATGGATTTAATAATTTCTTCTGTTTTATCATCATCATCGCAATCGCCTAGTGCGATTACAAATTCATCGCAAATCGGAAGAATAGACGTAATTGCTTCCTTCGTAGGAATGTAAAGTTTATCGCCGTTTTTTATAAAAGTAAATCCACTAATTTTCATGATAGCCAAAGGTAAGTGATTAATTAAAAATGAAATAATGAATGCTGAATAATAGTAACTATTCAGCAATGAATACTCTTGTGAATTTTTCAACGCAGAGACGGTGAGACGCAGAGTTTTTTTTTTCAAAAAAATGATCTTCTTTTTTTATTGTAAAAGGAATGCGAATTAAATATTGAGTACAAAAGAACTCTGCGTCTCCCCATCTCTGCGTTGAAAAATTATTGGCGCAAATCAATAATAAATAGTTTCAATTATTAATTAATCACTTACCTTTGACATCAGAATTTAAAATATTAAATGGAAAAAATTACAGCAATAATTCCTACTTTTAATGAGGCTCATAATATTGACGCTGCTATTCATTCTGTAAAATGGGTAGATGAAATTATTGTAGTTGATTCTTTTAGTACAGATAATACGGTTGAGTTGGCAAAGAAAAACGGAGCAAAAGTTTTCCAAAGAGAATATCAAAATTCTGCTAATCAAAAGAATTGGATAATTCCTCAAGCGACTCACAATTGGGTCTTGATTTTGGATGCTGATGAACGAGTAACTTTAGATTTGCAAAATGAAATTCAAAACTTACTCAAGAATCCAATAGAAAAAAATGCATTTTGGATTGGGCGACAGAATTTTTTTATGGAAAAAAAAATCAATCATAGTGGATGGAAAGGAGATGCCGTAATTAGATTGTTACAAAGAGATAAATGTAGATACCAAAAATTAAATGTTCATGCTGAAATAGAAACAGAAGGAATCGAAGTAGGACGATTAAAGCATAAAATAGAACATTATACATTTAAAGATACCAATCACTTTTTAGCTAAAATGCAACGATATAGTGATTGGTCTGCAAAAGACCATTTGGAAAAAACTCCACGAGTTACTTTCTTTCATCTTTTCTTAAAACCGTTATTTCGATTTTTTAAACATTACTTTTTCCAACTAGGAATACTAGATGGAAAAGTAGGATTTATCATCAGCGTCATTATGGCTTGGGGTGTTTTTTTGAGGTATATAAAAATCAAAGAAATGCGCAAAGCAAGTGATACGTAAGTTAACTATATCTTAAAGTTTTGTCCATTTTATAACGAATAGGTAATTCCCCCATTTCGCCATATAACTTTTTAATTAATTGTGCGTTTTCTTAAAAAACTAAATAATATGAAAAAGATAATTCTCTCTACTCTACTCTTGGCATCATTTTTTTTATTTACTCAATGTAATAGTTCCAAAGGAACTACTGCTAAGGCTACAAAAGGTGTAAAGTTCATACAAGCTGATAAACTTTCTACTGTACTTGACCGAGCAGAAGCAGAAGGAAAAATAGTTTTTATTGATTTTTATGCGACTTGGTGCCAACCATGTAAGATGATGGATAAAGATGTTTTTTCTGATAAAAATATTGCTTCATTTTTCAATGAAAATTTTATCAGCTACAAAGTAGATGCAGAGAAAGGATTTGGTCCAAATATAGCAGCACTCTATAATGTAAGAGCTTATCCGACTTTAGTTTGGGTAGATACCAAAGGGAATGTCTTAGAAGAAACAGTAGGAGGAACTTATCATACAGAATTAATGAAACTAGCAGAACAAGCTTTAGCAAATTCAGGGCAATAGCCAATCAAGACGCATTGTTGAGAGAACAAAGTTCTCTCAACAATGCAGTCTTTAAATATAAATTCCAAAAACCCACCAACTCCTCATCACCAAAACATACTCTCCCCAATTATCGAAATACGAATCTCTGATACAATTTTTAACGACATGAAAAAACTATACTTACTATTTTTTCTTTTTCTTTTTTCTATTCAAAATACTTTTGCCAACAAGTTTGAATTTACACCTTTGGCAACTGAAGCTTACCAAAAGGTAATGAGTTTGAGATTTGAAGAAGCAAAAAAAGATATTGAAAAAATTAAAGAAGAAGATCCCAATAATCAAATCGCTTATTTCATAGAAAACTATATTGATTTTTTCAAAGTATTTATCAATGAGGATAAAGCCGAATTTAAATTATTAGAAAAAAATAAAACACCTCGATTAAAAGCAATTCGAAGAGGTGATAAAAATTCTCCTTACTATTTATATTGTCAAGCTGAAATCAAATTGCAATGGGCATTAGCTCGATTAAAATTTGAACAATATTTCAATGCCTTCAATGAGGTAAGTTCTGCTTATAAATTATTGAAGCGCAATCAAAAAAAATTCCCAAACTTCCAAGCCAACAAAAAAAGTTTAGGTGTGCTTCATGCCTTAATCGGAACTATTCCTGATAATTATAAATGGGGAGTTAAACTCCTCGGAGGTATGACAGGCAGTATCGAAAAAGGAAAAAGAGAAATTGAAGAGACACTTATTTATGCTCGTACCAATGATTTTTTATTTGAAGAAGAAACTTTAGTGATGTATGCATTCTTGATGCTGCACCTAAAAAATGATATGAATAAAGCTTGGGGCATTATTCAAAATGATAAACTTGATCCAAAGAAAAATCCTTTAGTCTGTTTTGCATTTTCGAATATAGCGATGCGTACAGGTAGAAATGATATTGCTATTGAGTTATTAGAAAATCGTCCAAGAGGAAGTCAGTATGCTACTTTTCATTTTTTAGATTATATGTTGGGACTCGCTAAACTCTATCGACTCGACAGAGATGCAGAAGTGCATATTAGAAAATATCTCAATAATTTTCATGGACAAAATTATATCAAAGAGGCTTATCAAAAGTTAGCATGGTTTCACTTGGTAAAAGGAAATGAAATTGAATATGTAAAGTATATCGCTTTTTGTAAAACGAAAGGTGCAAAAGTCATCGGCGGTGATAAAACAGCAGAGAAGGAAGCGAAGAGTGGAATCATACCTGATATGACTTTACTAAAAGCTCGACTACTTTTTGATGGAGGTTATCATGAGCGTGCATTAAAATTAATTTCAAAGAAATCTTTAACCGATTTCTCTACTCAAAAAAATCAATTAGAATATACTTATCGCCTTGGTCGGATTACTCACAACATGGAAAATCATGATGAAGCAATTACTCATTACCAAACAACGATTGATAGAGGAAGTGATGCTTCTTATTATTTTGCGTGTAATGCTGCGCTACAAATTGGGTTAATTTATGAAGCTCGAAAAGATAAATCTAATGCTAAGAAATTCTTTAATCTTTGTCTTTCTATCAAACCTGATGAACATCGTAATGGCTTGCATCAAAAAGCTAAAGCTGGCTTAGATAGATTGAAGAATTTTTAACCATGTGTTTAGGTGTATGAGTGTATAGGTGTAAATGTTGACGAGTGGATTTGTTTATTACGCTCTTAGTTTTGACTACTCTACCCGATGATTTTTGATTCATAACAAATTGTCACTTTACTACAATTAAGGCTTCTCAATAATCCTGATTTGTGTAAATTTTACATTTTGTAAAAAATGAATTCGGGTTAATTTATTTTTTGCCACGAATTAGCACAAATTTTCTCTAATCGTTTTGCGAAAATTCGTGTTAATTCGTGGCTAAAATTTAATTAACTCGAATTGATTTTTTTCAAAAATCATAAATTTCTACAAATCCGTTTCTTAAAACGATTTAATTGAAAATCATCGGGTAGAGTAAGTTTTGACTTACTTCGTAAGTATTTTGTTTTTTTATAAATAGGAAACCAAAATCTTGATTCTAAGGATTTGGATTTCTTATTTACATTTAAAAAGTATTTGACAAAATACTTTATACACATAAACACCTCTTAACCTACCTTTCCCTTTGATAACCTGCCTTTTACAAATTAAATATTTTACATATAAAATAAAAACAAATTAGTTTTGCATTGTAAATCAATACTTTGTATATTTGTTTTTTTAATATTTGATACATCTTACAACCTTATCAAAATCTACCTTATAATTAAAAGCAATGTTTCCTAATTGCTTTTAGAATCTGAGAATAAAATAAACTTTTTTAAAAAGTATTGCATCATTAATGTTATGCCTAACATTCTGATGGAGTGACTTTAATTTTGGACTAGCACATTTTTATTGAACTAGAATATGAATTTATTCTAGTAGAAGTAAAAACTAGAAAACAACCGTTTATGAATTCTCAGATAGCTAAACCTACGATCAATCCTCTTGCACCAACGGTCTTTGCGATTCTTGATTCTAGAATTCAATTCTTAGAATATCAAGTGAAGAATCAATTTGCTTCTCAAAAGCAACCGTCCAATTATTGTGTAACTGCTTATGAGCAGTTGATGGATTTTTATGGAAAAACATGCAAATCATTGAAACTATTACAAATATTAAAAGAATGGGTAAGTGAAAATAACGCCGCTATAATTTTAAATTTATTACAAGATGATGCTTACTTAGCATACTCTGAAAACCAAATTGAAGAAATGATTCAATTTAAAGATTTTCATTTCGCAGTATAACGCTAACACAGATTATGGAACACTTTTAACAAAAAAAAAATCTCATGACTATCATTACAAATTACAGAGAAGAAGTAAAAAGATTTGAAAGATTCTTCGATGTAAAACCAACAACAACGACAGAAGAAATTTTACCGCAACTGATTACTGATGTTGCGGAATCAACAGATATGGTCAATGCTGCTGCCAATAGTTTGCGAAGTCCTTTATTAGCTTTAAAAATTTATTTAGACCTTTTAAAAAATTTCCCGCAAGAGGAAAAAAAGACGGATGTCTTAAATCGTATGAAAAATACGACTAACGAAATGGCTAAAAAAATAAATGCTTTAGCTAGATTAGTAGATGTTCAAAATGAATTTACTTCAACTAAAGAAAAAGTAGTTTTTTCAAATTTGTTAGAAGAAGTAAAAGAAGAGCTAGGTAAAGTTTTTGACCTCAAGGACATTACTATTACTACTAATTTTGAAGAACAAAACATTCAAGCGAATAACTCTGAGTTATCATTATTATTATTTCACTTATTACATAATTGCATTACTTACCGCCAGGACAATCAACCTCTACACATCACTATTAAAACTAAAAAGGTAGGTAATTATTTTCTTATTGGAGTGAAAGATAATGGAATAGGAATGCAACTCAAGAACGATGATGAAGCTGAAAAACTTTTTCGACCATTTTATAAATTGGATAAGGAAAATAAAGGAATTGGAATCGGTTTGAGTATCGTAAGAAGTATTGTAAATAAATATAAAGGAGAAATAAAAGTTAGAAGTCGAGTCCATGAAGGTTCGATGTTTAACGTCTATTTAAAATCATAATTAAACTAAATCCTATTTCTTCAAACCCTTGACATTAATTTGTCAAGGGTTTTTTTATTCCTATTCTTTTCCCTTAAATTAATATTAATGCTTATATTTCACCTTCTAGAAAAAACAAAATTACTTCGTGAAAAGATTCATTCTCCTTTTATTGATTCCTCTTTTTTTTCTGCTTCCACAATTACTTCGTGGGCAGCAATTTAATTTCCAAAACTATTCTGTAGGCGAAGGTTTGGCTCAATCACAAGTCCATGCGATGATTGAAGATCAGTTGGGATATATTTGGTTAGGAACAAAAGGAGGAGGCGTTTGTAGATATGATGGAAAAAAATTTGAGCAATTTTCTACTTCAAATGGTCTCGTGAATAATTATGTAGAAGCATTGTTTGAAGATAAGGATGGAAATATATGGATAGGAACTCAAAAAGGATTTAGCAAATTTGACGGGCAACAATTTTATAATTATCATCTTCCTGAAAATGATTTTATCACAGCTATTGCGCAAGAGCCTTTAGGTAAATTATGGATAGGAACTCCGCAAGGTACTTTCCAATTTGATGGTGAAGCGTTTACAGATTTTACACTTCCCTCTTCTCGTGTCAATTGTTTTTTTTATGATCACAGAGATAACCTTTGGATAGGAACTGAGAAGAGTGGAGCTTATCAATTGCGAGATGAAAAACTAATTAAAAACTTTAAACTTGCTGATGGATTATCGAGCAATAATATCAGAAGTATTTTGTCTGATGAAAAAGGAGATCTGTATTTCGGAATTTTTGATGGTGGCGTAAATGTTTATAATGGATCTTATTTTTCATATTTTAGAACTATCGAAGGTCTATCAAGTAACTTGGTTATTGATATGTTTCAAGATGAAGAAGGATTGATTTGGATAGCTAGTCAGGACAATGGAATTACAATATGGAATCCTGCCGATACAACTTTTTCTTACCTAGATGAATCGGATGGATTGGCAAATAATCATGTCCGAAATATAGTCAAAGACCATTGGGGAAATATGTGGTTTGGAACTTCAGGTGGAGGTGTGAGTAAATATTCAGGGCAGCAATTTATACATTATAATAATAGAAATGGGCTGAGTGGAAATCAAGTTTATGCTATTGCAAAAGATACTGCAGATTGTTTTTGGTTGTCTGCTGGTTCGAAAGGAGTTTCTTATTATGATGGGAAACAATTTACGCACTACGGAGAAGATGCTGGCTTTTTAAATATCAAAGCAAAAGCACTTTTGGTTGATGATTCTTCGCGTGTTTGGATTGGAACGGAAGGAAAAGGTCTAGCACTTTATTCAAGGGACACGTTTCGATTTTTTACTAACGATGAAGGCTTAAGTGGGAATTGGGTTAAAGATTTTGTTCAAGATAAAAATGGAAAAATTTGGGTAGCGACTTCCGATTATGGAATTACTCAAATCGAAGTTTTTAATAGTAAAATATTACCGCCGCCTCGACCAATCGGAATACCTGATAGTTTATATCAACCTCCTCCGATTCGATATGAAGACTACTTAACTTTTAAGCGTTTTACAAAGGGGAAATTTGGATTGAATAGTAATCATATCAATGACTTACATATTGATAAGGAGAATCGGATTTGGTTTGCAACTCGTGATAATGGAATTGGATTTTTTCAAAATGACAGTTCGGTTTTAACTATAAATACACGGGATGGTTTGATTGATAATAATGTTCGATCATTGGTGGAAGATGCTGCTGGTAATTTATGGATAGGCACAGCAAGTAGTGGAATTTGTAAAATAAAATTATATCAAAATTCTATAAAAGTTGAAAAGGTAGAACTTCCTTCTAACAATACACTTACATCTAAGAATGTTTATTTGCTTGCTTTGGATAATGAACAAAATCTTTGGGTAGGCACAGAGATTGGAGTTGATAAAGTGGTACTTGATAAAAATAGAAATATTAAAAACATCAAGCACTTTGGAAAGGCAGAAGGTTTTGTTGGAATTGAAACTTGTCAGAATTCAGTACTTCAAGACAGTAGCAAAAATCTTTGGTTTGGAACAATTAATGGTTTGACAAAATACAATCCAAATAGTGCGACCAATAATCCTATTCCGCCTATCATTAGTATCACCTCGGTACAACTTAATTATCAATTTTTAAATGAAACAGAATTTAAAGACTACGCAAGTCCAACTAAAGGAATATTGCCAGGTTTAGTTTTGCCTTATGACAAAAATGATTTGGAATTTGAATTCCAAGGCATCAATCATTCTAATCCTGAAAAAGTCAAATATCAATATAAAATGATTGGCTCAGAAAATGATGAATGGACTCCACTCCGTTCTCGAAATAATGCAGACTTTATTAATCTTCCACCTAACAAATATACTTTCCAATTAAGAGCAGTCAATGAAGATGGCGTAGGCAATGAAGAACCATTTGAAATGAGTTTTACAATAGAACCTCCTTTTTGGAAAACATGGTGGTTTAGAATTGTAAGTGTATTGTTAGGAATTATATTGATAAGTTGGTTTGTAAAAAATAGAATTGATGGAATTCGGAAAAAAGCTGCGAGAGAAAAAGAGAAATTGGAAATGGAAAAACATCTATTAAGTTTAGAACAAAAAGCATTACAACTACAAATGAATCCTCATTTTATTTTTAATGCTTTAAATTCTATACAGAGTTTAATTTCCCAAAAAGATAATAAAACGGCTCGTTACCAATTGGCAAAGTTTTCTAAGTTGATGCGATCTATTTTAGAAAACTCAAGAGTGCAATCCATTTCACTTTATGATGAAATTCAAACGCTTAAAAATTACTTATTCATAGAGCAATCGAGTCGAGGGAATACTTTTGATTTTGAAATTACAACTGATGAAGATATTGATATAGAAGAACTAACGATTCCTCCTATGATGCTTCAACCGTTTGTTGAAAATGCAATTATTCATGGTGTTGCTCATTTGAAAGAAAGAGGAATTGTAACGGTTCATTTTGCTCAAAAATTTAATACACTCGAATGTAGTATTACTGATAATGGAATCGGTAGAGAGAAAGCAAAAGAGTTAAAAAGTCAAGTAGAACATCAACATAAATCTGCTGCACTTGAAGTAACTCAAGAGCGGTTGGATATTTTAAATAAAGATATAAAAGGGCAAAAGAGTTTGGAGATAATCGACTTGGCGGATGCTGATGGAAATGCTACTGGTACGAAGGTGGCGGTAAGATTGCCTATTGAAATTTAGTTTTTAATAATTGAACTGCTCCATATACAATTCCAAACTGTCCCAACAAATAAGTTCCCATCACCCATAAATGCGAATTAGCAACTGGCGATTTAAATTTATCAATTGCAATTATCATATCCGAAATCATAAAAGTTACTGCACCTAAAAATACCCATAGAAAAATATTTTGAGGAATTACTTTATTCCAATTCAATGCGGATAAAACCATTAGCATAATAACTGAACTATAAATCATTATTGGAATTTGCATCGCTGACGCAATACTTGGAAATAGGAAATAAAGAAATAGAATCAAAATTATTACAAATGGAATTACGACCCATTTTGTTTTTTGTAAAAAACCTGAGTTAAACGAAACGGTTTTAAAAAAAGCAATGGAGTAAAGAATATGAGTTATCAAAAAACTCAATAATCCCATTAGAAAAAAATGCTCTCCTTTTGATTGTACAAATAATAACAATGTATCTCCGCCCCAACTAAAAAACAATGCAACTAATATCAATTTTCGAAATAGAGAAGAGTTGTTTTTAGTTTGGAAATAAAACCAAAGCGCAAGCGATGGTATCAAAAAAAGTTTTGTGTAAAAAACTAAATCACTTTGTTGAGTATGACCTGCCCATAAATTTATTGAAGTGATGAGAAAGTAAGTTAGTAGTAGGAAGGTATTTGTTGAAGGCATTTTAAAATGTTTTTCTATTAACAAAAAACAAAAGCGATGCTGTAAAATACAACATCGCTTTTATTTTTTTCAAACCTCGAAAAAAGTTTTAGAGTCCTAATTTAGATTTGACTAAAGGCATCACATCATCTGAATCTTCTAAGGATAAAATGAATCCAAACATACTAGTGTTGAATATCATCGTGTAGCCATTTTCTCTTCCTACATCTTCAATTGCTTTATCAACTCTTGTCAAAAGAGGTTGTAAAATATCCGTTCTCTTTTTAGCTATTTTTTCAGACATTTGTTGTTCAAGGGCAAGTATAGCTTGTTCTTCTTTAGCTAATCTTTCTTGAGCCTGTTTGATTTGTAAACCAGTTAATTCTCCAGCTTGTTCTTTTCTTTGATACTCTTGAACTTCAGCTTGAAATTTACCAAGTCTAGATTTTCCTTGTTCTACCAATTGGTTGCCGTAAGTTTCTAATTGAGTATTTCCTCTTTTGTATTCTGGCATTAATTCCAAAACATTGTTATAGTTCAAATGCCCGTATTTACTTTGCGCATTAAGTGAATTGCTTGAACCCATTATCATTGCAAAGGCAAAAGCTAAAAAGGCGATTTTTCTTATTAATTTCATTTTCAAATTTTTGTAATAAAATAATGTTACTTAGTAGTTTGTTTAATTTTAGGATGCTAATATTACAAAGTTAATGTTCCTAATTTTTATAAACTAATTTTTAACGAAAGATTAAATATTTCGATTTTTAGAAAAAAAGAACATTTGACACCAATGACATAAGTCATTGATTAACAACCCTTTAAATAAAGGTAAAAAATGTTAACAGTTTTTTAAATTGTTAATAAATGTTAATTCAAATCATCTATTTATTTGTATAAAAAAATTAGAATCCTATCTTTAATACATTATTGAAAATAATTTACAATTCAACAAAATGATAAAAGTAGAAAATTTAATAAAATCATTTTCTCTTTCTCGCCAACAACGGAAAGAATTAGGAACAAATGAGAAGTCAATAACTGCTGTTAATAACATTAGTTTCACTTGCCAACCTGGAAGAATATTTTCTCTGCTCGGACCGAATGGTGCTGGTAAGACCACTACACTTCGAATGATTTCTACCATTCTAAAACCAACAAGCGGAACTATTAGTGTAGGTGGATTTGATGTAGTTGAGGAAGGTGCAAAGGCTAGAGGAGCGATAGGATTTTTAACTGGCTCAACAGGTTTGTATCAAAGATTGACTCCTAATGAATTGATAAAATATTTTGCAGATTTATATGGCGTAGATAGTGCGACATTTAATACTCGTAAAAATAATTTGTATGACTTGTTGGGAATGCATGATTTTGCAAAGAAAAGAATTGGACAACTCTCAACGGGTATGAAGCAAAAAGTTTCTATAGCTCGAACTATGATTCATGATCCTGCTGTGGTTGTTTTTGATGAACCTACTTCTGGACTTGATGTGATTACTGCGGAGAATATTATCAACTTAATACGTCAATGTAAGGATGAAGGAAAGACTGTTATTTTTTCTTCGCACATTATGACTGAGGTTGATTTGCTTTGTGATGATTTAGCAATTATTCACAAAGGTAATTTAATTCATTCCTCTACTATGGAAGAGTTTAGAAATCAAATGCAGAGTAGTAGTTTAACGGAGGAATTTATTAGAATTGTAAATGGTTCTTCTGTTAGTGCTTAAGTAGTTAATTTTTACAAAGTCTTATTTGAAATTTAAAAAAATTAAAAACAACTCGAAGAGTTACTTTACGTAAGTGTATTGTTATTTATGTTTTTCAATAATCCGCTCACAAGCTATATCTAACATTTCGAATACATTACCAAAACCATCATTCCCATAATATGGGTCTGGTACTACTTGATTCATTCCAGGAGTAACAAAATTCATAATCATCTGAATCTTACTTACTTCCTCGGAGTTAGCGGCTAATTTTTTTACATTTTGAAAATTAGTCGCATCCATCGTTAGAATCAAATCGAAGTTTTTAAAATCATCTTTTTGGAATTGTCTTGCACGTTGATTCGTAATATCAATGTTATTTTCTTTTGCGACTTTAATGGAACGAGGGTCAGGAAGTTCGCCAGCATGGTAAGCACCTGTACCAGAAGAATCTACTTCCCAGTTGAGTCCGTGCGCTTCAATTTTATTTTGCATGATGCCTTCGGCAAGTGGTGAGCGACAAATATTCCCTAAACAAACCATTAGTATTTTCATAAGTGTGCAAATTATGTATTTTGATTGTTATAAAGAAAGAACGAATAAAAAGTAAACATGGTTGCTTTGAAAAAATGAATTCTTGTTTTTCATTTAAAAAAATAAAAAAAGCCCAAATTTTTCATTTTGAAAAATTTGGGCTTAGTATTTATTCCTTAAAAAATAATTATTCGATAACTACTTTTTTATAAGTTATTTCAGTTTCAGATTGTATCTCTACAATGTAAGTTCCTACAGGAAGATGATTCAAACTCATTGTTTTAATCAACTCACCTGATGTAAAGTCTATTCTTTCTTTATAAATATACTGACCTACAATAGTCATCATATTCAATCGAATTTCATCTTTAGGTTGTCCTTTTAGAATGATGGTAAATTGTCCGTCATTCGGATTAGGGAATAATGAGAATTCATCTATGAAAGTAACATCATCAATACTTGTAGGACTGATTAGAATACTATTTGTTACTGTTGATGTTCCACAATCAGTTGTAATAGTAAGTGTTACTGTATATACTCCACCAGTAGCTGGGAAGTCATGAGATGGATTTTCATCTGTACTTGTTGTACCGTCACCGAAATCCCAGAAGTAAGTTACATTGGTCATTCCAGTTGAACTATTCAAGAAGTCAACATGAGTTGTATCAACATTAAAGAAGAAGTCCGCTGTTGGTTCTGCTTCTACTACGATGTAAGAATTGACCGTAATATTATCCATTCCAACACTATTAGAAGAAGTTAAACTTACTGCATAAGTTCCAGGAGTATCATAAGTAACTAATGGATTTTGATCAGACGACGTACTTGGATTACCTCCATCAAATTGCCAATTCCATCCAGTTGCATTGGTTGACATATCCGTAAACTGTACTGTAAGTGGCGCACATCCAAATGTAGTATCTGCCGTAAATCCTGCTGACGGTGCTGCTTCTACATTTAACAACACATTAGTTGTATCAGAACCACATGCATTCGTTGTAATCAAAGTCACCGTATATGTTCCGTTCATTGCATAAGTGTGTGTTGGATTCATATCCATACTTGTCGTTCCATCTCCAAATTCCCAAAGGTAACCTGTACCATTTGTAGAGTTATTAGTGAAAGAATAAACTGAACCACTTAATATAGCATCAAAAGCAGCTGTCGGAGTTTCTTGTACAACTATCATTGCAGTCTGAGTTAATGGGTAACTTCCCGTTGCATTTGTAACTGTTAATACTACATCATAAGTACCAGGAGTATCATAAGTGATTGTTGGATTTTGGTCAGCCGAAGTACTTGGTGTTCCTCCTGAGAAAGTCCAAGACCAACTATCAACATTACCTATACTTTGATCCATAAAGTTTACAGTCAATGGTGCACATCCTGTCAATACATCTGCTGTATAAGCAACTGTTGGTGCAGAAATAACACTTACCGTTTGAGTTGTTGTAACAGAACCACATGCATTCGTTGCTGTCAATGTTACGGTATAAGTTCCATCCGTAGCATAAGTGTAAGTTGGATTCATATCCGCACTAGTCATTCCATCGCCAAAGTCCCAAAGGTAACTTGTACCTCCTATAGAGTTATTTGTAAATGAATAAACACCTCCTGATTGGTTAACTGTAAAGTCAACAGTTGGAGTTGTTTCAACTACTATCATTTGAGTTTGTGTCAATGGATAAGAACCTGAAGAATTAGTTACGGTTAAAGTAACATCATAAGTTCCCGCATTATCAAATGTAAATGTTGGATTTTGATCAGTAGAAGATGCTGGATTTGCTCCAGTAATTTCCCATAACCAACTATCAACTGTACCTACACTTTGATCCATAAAGTTTACAGTCAATGGTGCACATCCTGTCAATACATCTGCTGTATAAGCAACTGTTGGAGGAGTAACAACTATGATTGTTTCTGTAGTTGTTACCGAACCACATGGATTCGTTGCAGTCATAGTTACAGTATAAGTTCCATCCATTGTGTAAGTATGAGTTGGATTTGCATCGGTACTCATATTACCATCGCCGAAGTCCCAGTTATAAGAAGTCGCTCCTGTAGAAGTATTAGTCAATGAAATAACATCACCATTTACATCAGAACTAAATCCTGCAGTAGGTGCACTTTCAACTAATATCATAGAAGTCTGAGTCGCAGTATTACTTCCTGCTGTATTACTCACTACTAATACTACATCATACATTCCAGGATTAGCATAAGTAATCGAAGGATTTTGATCCGTTGATGTTGCTGGTGTTCCACCAGGGAAACTCCATGACCATCCTGTTGCATCACCAGATGATAAATCTGTAAAGTCAACCGTAAATGGAGTACAACCAGAAGTAATATTTGCTGCAAAACCTGCCGTAGGAGCTGTACCTACAAATTGTATTTCTATACTTTCAGTAATATTTATTGAACCACAAGCATTAGCTGCGGTAAGCGTAACTACGTATGTTCCATTAGCGGCATATACATGTGTTGGATTTTGATCCGTACTTGTATTTCCATCTCCAAAATCCCAGAAATAAGAAATGGCATTTGTAGTTGTATTACTAAATGTTGCTGTTAAGTTTGAAACATTTGTACCAAAAGAAACATCAGGAACATTTTCTACGATGATATAACTTGTCTGTGTAATAGAATTATTACCAGCAGCATTAGATGCTACTAAAGTTACATTATAGGTACCAGGTGCATCATAAGAAATTGTAGGATTTTGATCCGTTGATGTACTTGGCGTTCCTCCAGGGAATGACCAAGACCAACCATCAGCATTAGCAGATGATAAATCCATAAATTCTACAACTAACGATGCACATCCTTGAGTGACATTTGATCCAAACCCTGCAGCTGGTAAACTTGATACATTTACAACTTGGGTAGTTGTTATTGAACCACAAGCATTAGTTGCAGTAAGTGTTACCGTATAAGAACCATCATTAGCATAAATATGAGTTGGACTCAATCCTGTACTTGTATTTCCATCTCCAAAATCCCAACTATAAGAAAATGCATTTGTTGAAGTATTATTAAAGTTTACCGTCAAAATATCTACATTCTGAGTAAAGGAAACTGAAGGTTCGCTTAATACTTCGATGAAAGCTGTTTGATTACTTGTATTACTACCTGTACTATTAGTTCCTACAAGAGTAACATTATATGTACCCGGTGTAGAATAAGTTACTAATGGATTTTGATCGGTTGATGTACTCGGTGTTCCTCCAGGGAATGACCAAGCCCAAGTCGTTAATCCTCCTGTTGACATATCTGTAAATTGAACACTTAAAGGTCCACATCCACTTGTAATATCTGCTGCAAATGAAGTTACTGGTAAATTTGCAAAAGTAATGTTATCAACATGAGTTACAGATCCACATGCATTCGTTGCAGTTAATGTTACCGTATATGCTCCACCCATCGTGTAAATATGCATTGGGTTAGGATCAGTACTTGTATTTCCATCTCCAAAGTCCCATAAGTATGTAGTTCCATTCATTGAAGTATTACTGAATGATGCAGCTAATCCATTCAAAGAGGTATTGAAATTTGTTGAAGGTAAACCTTGAACAGAAACATATCCAACTTGTGTTGCAATATCATTTCCAAATGCATTAATAACTTCTAAGGTAACTGTGTAAGAACCTTGGTTATTATAAGTTACAGTTGGATTTTGATCGGTTGAGGTACTTGGTGTTCCTCCAGGGAAAGACCAGTTCCATCCTGATGTACTTCCAGCTGAAGCATCCGAAAAAGTAACAGTTAAAGGTCCACAACCAGTATTATTAGAAGAACTAAATGAAGCAGCTGGTGCCATTCCTTGACTAGTAACAACATCAACAAAGAATGTAGTAGAAGTAGATCCACAACCATTTGCTGCAGTTAATACTACTTCATAAACTCCTGATGCTCCATATATATGAGTTGGATTAACCTCTGTACTAAATGTTCCATCTCCAAAGTTCCATGAATAGCTTATAGCATTAGAACTTGAGTTGGTAAATGTCACTAATGAATCTTGTACAGTATAACTATAACCTGAAGTTGGAACATCTAGAATAGTAATATATGATGTAATACTGGTCACATCAGTTCCATTCGCATTACTTACTTCTAATGTTACATCATAAACTCCTACTTGGTCGTAAGTTATTGCTGGATTTTGATCGGTTGATGTACTCGGTGTTCCTCCAGAGAATGACCAAGACCAACTATCTGCATTGGTTGAGTTATCCAAAAAGTTAATTGTCATAGGAGCACAACCATTAATATTATCGGAAGCGAATCCTGCAACAGGAGGAAGACTTCCTCCATCTATATTTACTATTTGAGTGAACGAAGCTGAACCACATCCATTTGCTACAGTCAACACTACATCATATACTCCACCTAAAGCATAAGTATGAGTTGGGTTTTCTAATGAACTTACATTTCCATCTCCAAAGTTCCAGAAATAACTCACTCCACCAATTGTATTATTAGTAAAATTTAAGGTCGGAGAATTTACTAAGCTAAAAGTATAACTAGGTACTGGTACTCCTAAAATAGTTATTAAATCTGTTTGAGTAAATGTAGTCGTACCAGCAGAGTTAGTCGCTTCTAAAGTAGCATTATATAACCCTGGTGTACTGTAAACTACAGTTGGATTTTGGTCAGTAGATGTAGCAGGAGTTCCTCCTGGGAATGTCCATAAATAACTTGTAGCACTTGTCGATAGATTAATATAATCAATGCTGATAGGTCCACAACCACCTGAAATATTAGTAGCAAAACTAGAAGTAGGAGGAGTAAGTGTTCCCATTCCAATTTCAATTATTTGAGAAATTATAATCGTATCACATGAGTTCGTTACAGTTAAACCAATATTATAAAGTCCATCACCTAAATAAGTATGATTTGGATTTTCAATATCAGTAAATCCTATACTATCTCCGAAATCCCAAGAGTATCCTGTCGCATTTACAGATGTATTAGTCATTTGAATTTCATTACCATTAATGACATATGTGAATCCTCCAGTAAGTCCTCCATCTACTTCAATTGTCTGAATAGTAATATTTGAACCTCCAGCATTACTGACTTCAAGTGTTGCTGTATAAGTACCTTGGTCTGGAAAAATAATAGATGGACTTTGGTCAGTCGAAGTTTCTGTGAATCCATTAGGTCCGCTAAAAGTCCAATTCCAAGAAGAAATATTAGCACTAGACATATCTTGGAAATTAACTGTTAGCGGAGCACATCCTACTTTAGTACTAGGGAAGAATGTTGCAGTAGGTTCTACTATTGAAAGTTCATTTTCTGATAAAAATATTGGACGACCAGTCAATGCTACATTAGAAGGACTAACTGTCTGAGTATTATTTGTTTCAGAGAAATCCCATTCTCTTTTATAAAGTTGGGAAATATTAAATGAACCAGGAAAAGTATAATTTGCACTAGCAACTTCACTTTGATCCTCGGTAGTAACTGCCCATAATACATAAGTATAATTTCCTACTCCGTCTATAAATGCAGCTCCATCTATATTAGAAGGCAGATTCATTGCATTCGTTTTAGCTTCATCATAATTACTTCCATATAAAAGATCAGAAGCAGTTTTATATGAGATACCTTCTTGATTTACAACTTGAGTATAAGGCTGATTACCTAAAAGTTTTTGATACATTCCCATTAGATCAAACTCTCTAGTTGCTGTATTAAAGTAAGCATCTTCTCCTAAGTTATAAACATGGAATTGGTGAATATTTTCTTTATAACAAGTAACAACTGCTTTTATCATATAATTGATTTGAGCAGGTTCATTTCCAATGTAATCTTGGAATTCTTTTCTTGGTAAATTACTTTCAGTAATTATCCATTCTTTATTAGGATAAGTATTTCCATCATAGCCATAATTACTCAAAACATCTTGATACAATGTTTTTCGATTAGTAATACTTGTAATAGCTTGGTCAGAGTGTCTTTCATATACAAATCCTCCTATGCTACTATCCCACCATCTCATAGTTCCATCAAAGTGAGGATATGCATGGAATCCCATTACATCAAAATAAGCACCACCTCCATTAGGATAATCTGCAGTAACACTACCATCTACAGGATTATCTGTATTTCTTAAAATAGCATCTAAGAAACTTGGAAATCCTACACCAGCAACTACTAGATAATCATCTGGTTGTAATGTTTTTATTATTTCATAACTGATTCTTAAAATTCTGACATAGTGCATAATAGGAGCACGTAATTTATTATCACATGGATCAGGATTTTGATCCCACCAGTTACATACTGGATCACCTGGTTCTCTCCATCCACAGTTTCCTGAAAAATCAAAACCTGGTTCGTTCCATATTTCCCAAAAACGAATATCATCTCCATAAAGAGTAACTACTTTATAAAGATATGCAGCTAAGTAATTATCATCATTATAAGGTGTTCCATTTGCTCCTCCATCCCAAATATCAGAGTACATATTAGCAAACATCTCTGATTGCACACCATCACAATAAAATGCTGGATCTCGTTCTGATGGTCCAGGGAATCCGATAATACATACATTCTCTTCTATACCAAGGTTATCGTAATGTTCATAATCTGGTAAATTAAACTCATACCCAAAATCATTTACAAACCAACCAGGTAAAGTAGGACGAGAAGCTTTAACTCCAATTCCTTTAACATTAACAGCGGGGTTACCTGCTGCAAGATCAGCTAAAGTTATATTTGTCCATGGAGGATTATATCCAAAGTTAGTACCTGGACGAAAACCTCCTGTATAAGGATCTAAAGTCGTATTTGCATTATATGGAATCTGAAAATTAGAAGACGTGTTAACTGTTACAGTAGCAGTTTGTGTACTAGCTCCACATCCGTTAGAAGAAATAAGAGTAACTGTATAGGTTCCATTATTTGTATAAACGTGTGAAGGGGATTTATCTGTACTTGTTCCTCCATCGCCAAATACCCATGTATAGTCATCTGCATTTGCAGTTGATGTATTATCAAAAACTATAATTGGTCCTGAAAGAGTAAAGGAAAAGTCTGCAACAGGTGGAGCTGTTACAACCACAAATGAAGATTGTGTTCCTAATACATTACCAGTTCCATCTAATACTTCTAATGTTACAGGATATGTTCCTGCATTTTGAAAAGCTACAGAAGGAGTAGCTGATGAGGAAGTAGCTGGTATTCCACCATCAAAGGTCCAATTATAAGTCGCACCTGATCCTGGAAATTGCTCTTGGAAGTTCACATTTAAAGGAGCACAACCCGCAGATATATCCGTAGAAAAAATAGATTCTGTGAAAAAAGAAGGTGTAGCCGTTAATTGAATACTATTAGGATTAACTTGCGAACTTTGAAAATTCTTAGAATATTCCCAGTTTCTTTCTTCTAAATAATTAATATTTAAACTTGATGGAAAAGAATAAGAGGCATTTGCTACCTCACTCATATCTTGAGTTGTTTTTGCCCAAAGTACATAAGTATAGTTTCCATCAGCATCTGCAAAAGCTCCTCCATCTATTGTTGAAGGTAAATTCAATTGAGCCGTTCTAGCTTCATCATGAACTGAACCTGCTAATAAATCGGAGGTAGTTTTATAGGCAATTCCTCCATTAGTTTTTACTTGGTTATAAGGTTGTGTACCTAGTACTTTTTCATATAAACCAAATAAGTCAAATTCTCCCGTAGCTTCGTTAAATGTTTTTCTTTCAGCAAGATTAAACACATGCATTGCACGAATATCATTTTTCATACAAACAACAGCAGCTTTGACCATGAAGTTTCTTTGATATTCTTCTGAACCTACAAAATCTTGAAATTGTTTTCTAGGTCCATTTATTTCTGTAATAATCCATTCTTTCTTAGGATAAGTATTTCCATCATATCCATAATTATCTAAAACACCTTGGTAACTTGATTGCCTTCCCAAAACACCTCCAGCTCCTTTATCAGAATGTCTTTCATAGACAAACATTCCCAAGTTGTTATCCCAGTATTTCATTGTTCCATCAAAGTGAGGATAAGAGTGAAAGCCCATTACATCAAAATATGCCCCACCTTTATGTGGATACTCCGCAGTCACACTACCATCTACAGGGTTATCTGTATTTCTTAAAATAGCATCAAGAAAACTTTCAAAACCAACTCCAGCAATAATTACGTATGCATCAGGGTCTAAAGTTTTTATAATATCATAAGAAATACGTAGTGTTCTTACATAATGTTGAATTGGCGCACGTAATTTATTAATACATGGATCTGGATCATTATCCCACCAATTACATGTAGGATCACCTGGTTCTCTCCACCCGCAATTTCCACTAAAATCAAATCCTGGTTCGTTCCATACTTCCCAAAATTTTACATGGTCTTTGTACATAGAAACTGTCTTATATAAATAAGCAGCGTAATAATTATCATCATTGTATGGTGTTCCATTTGCTCCACCATCCCAAATAGGAGTATACAAATTAGCAAACATTTCAGATTGAGTGCCCACACAAGGTTCACTAGTGTCTCTTTGATCTAGAGAAGGAAAACCAACAATACAAACGTTGTTTTCTAATCCTAGATTTTGATAATGTGCGTATGTATTTAGTCGGAAGTCATAACCATACTCCTCCATAAACCATCCTGGTAAAGTTGGACGAGAAGATTTAACTCCTGCTCCGTCAATACCAAGTGCAGGATTACCTGCTGCGATATTGGCGAGGTCTTCATCTTGCCAAGGTGGATTATATCCAAAGTTGGAACCAAATAAAAAAGGCTCGCTAAAAGTAGTAACCTGATCTTTTGCAGTATAATTGACCTGCGCAAATAGACTACTACTTACTAGTACTAGCAAGAAGATTAGAGTGCTTGTAAAATTTTTCATTTTAAAAGTTTTAAAATTTTGTTTTAGAAATTGCTTGACGCATTTTCTTTATTAAAATTGAAAATTGGTATAATGTTTCTGTAAAAAATATTAATTAAAAACTAAACGTAAAAATCACACTTTGAATAGAGCATTCAATTTGTAAATAAATTAGTTTCAATTAGTCTAGAGATTTGGAAATAAATTATATTATAGCATTTAAAAGATTCTCTTCGATTGTCCTTCGGTAGGTTTTGGGAAATGATAGTACAAAAATACTGCTTTTTTCAATTAATCTATATATTATATATGGAAATCATTAGAAAAATTGACTTTCTTTGGCAAGTTGGAGTAGAGTACAATTTACTCATAATTAATGAGTTATGAAAGGGGGTGTCTTATATTTATCAAAAAAATAAAAGGGAAGTTGGATTAGAATCCAACTTCCCTTTATCTATTTCTATTTAAGTAGGTTTCTGTTGTAATTCTAGAGACAACAAAAGAATTACGATATTGCATAAAAAAAAAGCTGACTGTTTGCACAGTCAACTTCTTTTTTAATTTTTTTATGAACCCATAGACCAAAGGTCTATTAATTTTCAACACCAAGAGATCTTAGTGTTTCTAAATTCATGTTACCTACTGGTAAACCTTTATCTGTTTGGTATTGAGCCATAGCAGATTGAGTTTTTACACCCATTACACCATCAGCTGGTCCAGGGCTATAACCTGCAGCACTTAATGCTCTTTGTACAGATCTTACTTTACCAGAAGTTGTTTTTTCAGCACAAAGAATTTCAGTCCATACAGTATATCCACCTGCTCTAACTAATTGCTTAGAAGAAACAGTAGAATAAACAGCAGGAATAACTTCTTCCCTAGTTGTAGCAGGACTAACTAAAACTTTTTTACTAACAGTCTTGTACTGAGGCTCAACTGGAATTTCATCAACTCTTGCTGGTTGGTCAATAACTTTCTTTGTGATAGTTTTATACTTAGCAGGAACAACATCTTCCATTGTTCTTGCAGGTTCAGCTAGTACTTGGTAGCTTTCTGTTTTGTATTTAGCTGCAATCTCTTCATAACAAGCAACATAACAGTCGTCTGGGTTTTGAGAGAAACAGTTAGGGTATTTTTTCTTTTTAACCCATTGTCCACTTGCAGGAGAAACTAAAATCTGACGAGTTTCAGTTCTGTATTTTGCAGGTATTGTTCTAATCTTAGTTGAAGCAGGAACTACTTCAATAGTTTCAGTTACTGTTTTGTAAGTAGCAGGAATAGTTTTGTATCTAACTCCACCTTCTTTTACTAATATACTTTCAGTAGCATTCTCATATTGAGCAGGTACTTTAATTAATTTAGTTGAAGCTTCTTTCTTTACTTTTTGTGATGATACAGTTTCGTAAACATCAGGAATTTTACATTTCGCGTAACATTTTCCGTACTCAGATGTCGGTGGTAAATCAGAAAATGGTGCGTCACCTTGAGCCAAGATAACACCTACAAATGCGAATAATGATAAGATAGTTAGGGTTGTCTTTCTTAAAATACTCATAGTTGAATAAGTTTATTTTTTTTATTAAAAAATCCAGAATAATTATTAAGTTATTTTGGTTCATGAAAAATCTCGACAAAAGTAATCTTTTGAAAGGAGAAAAAGCAGCATTTTGAAAGAAAAAACTAATATTTATCAACAAAAAACGCCAATGTAGATTAATTCTCTACATTGACGTTTTTTGTTACTGAAAAGTGTATCTTTTTCTTTTTCTTTTACGTCTTAAGGCCTCATTACTACAAGACGTTTTGTCATTATCGTTTTTCCTCTATCATTTACTAAACTATATAGATAAGTTCCTTTATTAAAGTCACTTACATTTAGTTGGACAGTATCACTAGTGTTCCCAAATTCATATTGTTGGCTCCATACTTTTATTCCTAAAATGTTATAAATATTTAAATCATACTTTCCTGATGGCACATTTACAACATCAAATCTGACTTTATCAATTGCAGGATTTGGGTAAGCATATATACTTGGTTGCTTCTTATGAAGTTTTATGATTCCAGTTGAAGGGTCAACAGATTTAAATTGAGCACTTGTTGGTTCTTCTGTAATCGGATCAACTGTAATAACAGCAATTGGTTCTTTCGAAACATCATTATAATAACGATAAGTCAATGTAGTGTCTCCACCTAATCCTCCTCCAATAATATCTGTAACATCTGTCCATTGTAACAAAGGAAGATATGCTTCAACCTTAGTCTCAGTTACATCCCATCGGCGAACTCTTAATACATCAAAATATCCTACAGGTAAAAAAACTTTCCCCCAAGCATCAACTATTTCTGTTCGAGAA
>JALZVK010000101.1 GCA_023301005.1 Saprospiraceae bacterium
AAAGAAAATCAATAATAAAAAAGAAATGGAATACGATCTAGATATTTTTGATGCAGTAGAATATGGAGATTTAGAATCATTAAAAAAAATAGCATTGAATCATAAAGTAAATAAATATTATTCATTCATCCTTTTAGGAATATTGATATTCTTTACGACAAATTCGATATTGGGAAATATTGCTTTTGGATCAGGATTAGGTGATATATTTTGCCATCCTATTTTATGGTTAATAACATTGACTTACATAATTACATTTGCGAAAAATAGAAAGAATGAACGAAAGCTACTAATATCAAATGCTGTTTTTACAATTCCGATATTTTGGATAGCTTTATCAGCAACTCTTTGGAGAGGACCTGAATATCGTTGGAATGGAGAAATATTTTATCCTCCAAAAAGCTCTAAAGAAAATCGTGCAAAAGAGAGGAATCGAAGAGAATCAGCAATTGATAGTTTACAAATAGAGGTTCGAAAAAATCCTAATAATACGAAGGCACTTGTTAGAATTGGAGAATTGAAATACCTTTTAGGTAATGACAAACAAGCTTTAAAATATTTAGAGGAAGCATTAATAAAAGGAGATACCTCTAAGTATACAAGGTCTAAATTAGCAAGTCAATATGTAAACAATGGTTTGAAAAATAAAGCCATTGAGCAATACGAAGAAATTTTAAAAATCGATTCATTAAATAAGTCAGCTAAGTTCAATTTGCGAAGATTGAAAAATGAGAAAAGAAAGTGATTTGTAACAATGCTCTTACAATTTCAATAAGACAAAAAGCAAAACCTAAAATGAACCTCAAAAGAATACACTACATATCAGGATTAATCATTTCCATTTTTGTAGGCTTACACCTATTCAATCATTTCACAGCAATCTTCGGAGCAGAATTTCATATAGCAGTAATGGACAAATTAAGAGTCGTCTATAGAAATATAATTGTAGAGTCAATACTACTAATTGCAGTATTCGTTCAAATAATTTCTGGGATTAAATTATTCTTTGCGAAGCGAAAAAGTAAAAACAACTTCTTTGGTAAATTACAAATTTGGTCAGGTTTGTATTTAGCTTTCTTTTTGATAATTCATGTCAGCGCAGTATTGGGAGGAAGGTATCTTCTTAACTTGGAAACTAATTTTTATTTTGGAGTTGCAGGTCTAAATACATTTCCATTCAATTTATTTTTTATTCCATATTATGGATTGGCAATTATGGCATTCTTTGGTCATGTTGCCTCTATTCATTTTCAAAAAATGAAAAAAGAAATATTTGGATTTACCGTCAAACAACAATCAAAATTTATTTTGATAAAAGGAGTAGTGCTAACACTAATAATTTTTTATGGATTAACAAATGGCTTTATAGGAATTGAAATTCCTGAAGCATATAATATCTTGATTGGAAAATGAAAATAATTTAATACTCTTTGATTCACGTTTACTAAACCTCTCAGGTTTAGTAAACGTTGCGAGTAAACGTTGAGGTGGCAACGACAATTTGTATACACTCAAATATATTAAAGAAATGCATTAAAAATATGGACAGCAACGAAAGCAAGAAAGAAATTCAAAAGCTAAATGACTTGATAATTGATTCGAGAGAATTACTATCAATTTTTCAAAAAATCAGAATTGAATCAGCAAGGTCAAAAGGATGGATATTAGGAGACTTATTGGGTGCATCAATTTTTACGATACAATCAAAATATAATAGCCAATCAAAAATTCATGAATTAGTTAAGGATGCAAAAACAAAAAGTATTGGCTATCAAGAAAGTAGAAAAGCACTTGATTTAAACTTTGAACTTAGTAATTTCACTTATATTACAGACTATTTAATTTCTTCTTCATTAGCTAATTTAATTCAATACAGTAAAATAAGTCAACTTAAAAAAGACATTATAAAACATTCAGAAGAATTGGAGAAAGAGATCGAGTTATTAGAAAAAGAAGAGGAAAGATTAATCAGAGAATTGGGTGAAGATGATTAATGCTATCAAGTATTTTTTTAATTTAAAAAAATCTAAAATCCAATAAATAGAAAAACAAACAAAACAATGAAACGAAAAATCAACCGTAGGAAAGCACTTGGAAATATAGTGTTAACCACAGGCGCATTGAGTTTGGGTGCTTCACTCAATTCATGTGCAACTCCTTCCGAAGAAAATTCAACTCCAACTTCCACCGCACTCAAAGGTAATATTCGACACTCCGCATGTCGCTGGTGTTACTCTGATATTTCGATGGAAGATTTAGCAAAAGGAGCAAAAGAAATTGGACTGTCAGGATTGGATTTATTAAAACCTGAAGAATGGGCAATTGCCAAAAAATATGGAATCGAATGTTCCCTAGCAACTGATGATTGCGCCAATCTCACCGAAGGATTTAACAATGCTTCCTTACATGAAAAATTACATCAACCTTATATCGAACTCATCGACAAAGCTTCCGAAGCTGGCATCAAAAACGTCATTGTTTTTTCTGGAAATAGAAATGGAATTTCAGAGGTGGAAGGTTTGGAAAATTGTGCTGTAGGTTTAGATAAACTCGTCAAACATGCTGAAAAGAAAAATGTGACTCTCGTCATGGAACTCTTAAATAGTAAAGTTGACCACAAAGATTACCAATGTGATTTTACACCGTGGGGAGTTGGTTTAGTCAAAAAAATTAGTTCACCTAATTTCAAATTGTTGTATGACATTTACCATATGCAAATCATGGAAGGTGATGTAATCAGAACCATTAGAGATAATCAAAATTACATCGCTCATTATCATACAGGCGGCGTTCCTGGAAGAAATGAAATCAACGATACGCAAGAATTATACTATCCTGCAATCATGAAAGCAATTGTCGAAACTGGTTACAAAGGTTTTGTCGCTCAAGAATTTATTCCTACAAGAGATGATAAATTTGAATCGTTGCGGGAGTCGATTCGGATTTGCGATGTGTAATTGATAGAACACGGATGCCGCGGATTGAGCGAATTTTAGCGGATTTGACGATTGAATTTGTATAGATTTTTTGACGCTCTACTTTGTATGATTAAAACAAACAAGCTAGAAGAAAAAAAAACAAACAAGTTCAATCGTCAAATTCGCTCAATCCGCAGCATCCGTGTTCTATTCAAAATCCATTCGACAATTTTCAATTGAAAAAAAACAATTCCATAGTCAACGATGTTTGCATGATATGAAATATATAATTCTAATCACAAGTCTTTTAATATCTATTATGGGAAATGAATCCGTACAATTATTTGATTTTAAAAAAGATAGCAATCTATCCAATTGGTATGTCGTAGATGATGGAGTGATGGGTGGTCGTTCAGGTGGACATTTCGAAATCAATGAAGAAGGCAATGGTACTTTTTATGGAAAAGTATCCTTAGAGAATAACGGAGGATTTTCATCAGTTCGATATCGTTTTGAGCAAAAGGAAATGAGTGATTTTAAATTTTGTAAAATACGATTAAAAGGAGATGGCAAACGTTATCAGTTCAGAGTCAAAACGGATAAATACGATCGCCACTCCTACATACATTACATTGAAACTTCTGGAGAATGGGAAACGATAACAATTCCTTTAGCATCAATGTATCCCACATTTCGAGGTAGAGAATTAGATATGCCTAATTATCCGATGGAACAAATGGAAGAAATTGCATTTTTGATTGCCAATAAAAAAGCTGAATCTTTTCAATTGCAATTAGATTGGATTGGTTTAGAATAAGGAATTGTATTCATAATGAAGTTGATTTAAATAATAAAAACATTGTAACTATTTAGAAGAGAGAGAGGAGATCATTTTATTGAGGGAAAAGATAAACCTTATAGTGGTGATTATTAACGTTTGCTTATTTATATGCAAATGTATCGTTCTTAGATCTCTGTTCTCTATTCTCGCTTATGAATAGTTGCAAAACATTTAAAAACAACTTCTAATTGTCATATTGACAATAAGTCTTTTTTTTTTTTTAAATTTAAACCTATTTAAAAAATAAAACTAGAGACTCAATGAATTTCAATTTAAAAGCTAAAAAAGAAAATACCTATGATGCAATCGTCATCGGTTCAGGTATTAGCGGAGGATGGGCAGCCAAAGAGCTTTCCGAAAAAGGTTTAAAAACCTTAGTCCTCGAAAGAGGAAGAGATATAGAACATGTAAAAGATTATACTACTGCTTTAAAGGATCCTTGGGATTTTCCTAATGGTGATAGAGTTGGAGAAGCAGAGTTAAAACGCCAACCTAAACAAAGTCGTACTGGCTATTGTACGACACCTTCTCGTAAGCATTTTTTCGTAGATGATATTGATAATCCTTATACGGAAACTAAGCGATTCGATTGGATTCGTGGGTATCATGTAGGTGGTCGTTCCTTGATGTGGGGAAGACAGAGTTACCGATGGAGTGATTTAGATTTTGAAGCGAATAAAAAAGAAGGTATTGCTATTGATTGGCCGATTCGATATAAAGATGTTGCGCCTTGGTATGATTACGTTGAACAGTTCGCAGGTATTAGTGGTCAAAAAGAAGGACTATCACAATTGCCTGATGGAAAGTTTTTGCCAGCTATGGAATTGAATTGTGTAGAGAAACATGTAAGAGAGCGAATAGCAAAACATTTCGATGATAGAATTTTGACTATTGGTCGAACAGCACATATCACAACGGCAACTCATAATGGAAGAGGTAAATGTATGTCTAGAAATAGATGTATGAGAGGATGTCCTTTTGGAGCTTATTTTTCGAGTAATGCTTCTACACTTCCTGCTGCTGCCAAAACTGGAAATATGACGCTTCGTCCATTTTCGATTGTAAATTCAATTATCTATGATGATGAAAAGGGGAAAGCAATTGGAGTAAGAATTATAGATGCAGAGACTAAAAAAACAGAAGAATTTTATTCTAGAATTATCTTTTGTAATGCTTCTGCTTTTGGTTCTACACATATTATGATGAACTCTAAGTCTAAGCGTTTTGAAAATGGATTTGGAAATGATAGTGGAGAATTAGGACATAATGTGATGGATCACCATTTTAAAACAGGAGCATCTGGAGTTTATGATGGATTCAATGATAAGTACTATAAAGGTCGTCGTCCAAATGGAATTTATATTCCTCGCTTTAGAAATTTAGGAAGTAAAAAAACGAAAGGAAAAGACTTCCTAAGAGGATATGGTTATCAAGGTGGCGCAAGTCGTACCAATTGGACAAGTAGTGTGAAGGAAGCAAGTTTTGGTACTGATATGAAATTGGATATGCTAGAGCCAGGACCGTGGAGAATGGGAATTTTAGCATTTGGAGAGTGTCTTCCTTATCATGAAAATAAAATAACTCTTAATGAAGAGGTAAGAGATAAATGGGGACAACCAACATTGACTATGGATGTCGAATGGAAAGAGAATGAAATGAAAATGCGAGTTGATATGAGAGAGCAAGGAGTTGCTATTTTGGAAGCAGCAGGATTCAAAGATGTTTCTTCTTATGATGAACCTTGTAGCCCAGGATTAGGGATTCATGAAATGGGAACGGCTCGAATGGGACGAGATCCTAAGACATCTGTCCTTAATGGTTTCAATCAAGTTCATGCTGCACCTAATGTATTTGTAACAGACGGAGCATGTATGACTTCAGCAGCTTGCCAAAATCCATCATTGACTTATATGGCATTGACAGCAAGAGCTTGTGACCATGCAGTAAAAGAATTGAATAAACAAAATCTTTAAAAAATCGAGACTATTTGTAAGCGAGTTCCTCGCATTTATTTTTTTATAAAAATTAAATACGAGGAACTCGTTTAACAAAAGTCATTAAAAATATTAATAATGAAACGTAGAGAAGCATTAAAAAGAACAGCCATGATAATGGGTTATGCCGTATCAGCTTCTGCTATGGCAGGAGTGATGAGTGGTTGTCAAGCTGATACCAAAACACCTGCTGAATTATGGAAAGCGAAAGCATTAAGTGATACTCAAATCAATACACTTCGAGAAGCTGCAGAACGAATTGTTCCTGCTACTGAAGGTATCGTCGGAGCTAAAGATGTAAAGGTAGAAAGATTCATAGATGAGATGTGTGCATCTTATTTTGAAGCGGAAGAGACAGAAGCATTTAAGAAAGGAATTGATGCACTTGAAGCTGATGCGCAAGCAACTCATAACAAAACATTCGCGGATTTAGAGCCAGCTCAAATGGACGGATTGATTACTAAAATCATGAATGAAGCTGTCGCTAAAAAAGATGAAGAAAGCGAAATTGAACCTTTCTTTTTTGCATTGAAAGGGGCAACGTTGCTTGGATTTTTCAGTTCAGAAGAAGTAGGAGAGAATGTACTAAATTATGACCCAATTCCTGGAGATTATCAAGGTTGTGTACCAATGTCAGAAATAGAGAATGGCCGCTTATGGTCGTTATAATAGTTGAATAAAAATAAAAGTCAGAAATCAAGAAGTATTAAAATTTGTATTTG
>JALZVK010000102.1 GCA_023301005.1 Saprospiraceae bacterium
ATTCAAAAAGAGCAATTGACTGTTCTTAAAGAAGTGTTGAATTTGTCTTATGATAGAATCGAATATCAAGAAGTAAAAAAAGAATTTGGACAAGCAGGAACATTTGATTTGTTACAAACGAAAGATGCTTACTTAAATGATTCGACCAATTTTGTAGTGCAACAAAATGCTTTAGAGATTGCATTGAATAATTTGAAGTTGGCAATGGGAGAAGATTTTTCTCGAAATTATCAACTTACAGATGCGTTAGAATTTGTCAATGAAAATTATGCATTGGAAGATTTGCAACAAAAAATGTTTTCTGGAAATCGAGATTTAAAAACATTATATCTCAATCAAGAGTTAGCTAAGATTGATGTCAAATTTCAAGAAAGTAATCGCTACCCAAGTGTAAGAGTTAATGGTGGAGGTAATCTCGGAACGAATCTTTCCAACCTTAATGTGATACAACCTGAGCAATTTCCTGATGGTAGAAATACGAGTTCTAATTATGGATTGTATGTCAATTTTACAGTGAGTTATAATCTCTATGACGCTGGCGCAAAATCACGTAATATCGAAAATGCGCAAGTTCAAGAAAAGATAACTCAACTTAATATCGAAGATTTAAAAAGAAATCTAACTGGACAATTACAAAATATACTCGCCAATTATAATAATCAAAAACACTTGTTCGATCTGACTAATGTTTTGTTGGAAAATGCGAAACAGAATTTAGCAATTGGTGAAGAGAAATTTAAAGCGGGTCAAATCAGTTCGTTCGATTATCGAAGTATTCAATTGAGTTATATCAATGCGTCGCAGTATAAGTTGCGTGCGATTTTTAATTTAAAAAATACGGAAACGGAATTGATAAAATTGATTGGTGGATTGGTTAAGTAAGAGAGATTTGAAAAGGGAGTTGAACAAGGGAAAAAGGGAAGACGGATTTGAGAAGTTTGAAGTTTGACGAATTGGATTTTTTTACGATTTATCAGAACAAGGGAACAAGGGAACAAGGGAACAAGGGAACAAGGGAACATTCGAACATTCGAATTTTGACGAGCTATTTTATCACCTCTTTTATTTTTCACTTACTCCGTAAGTGTATTGTTTTTTATAAAAAAAGAAACCCAAATATTCAGAATGAATATTTGGGTTTCTAATATAAATAAAACGATACAAGAATATTCGTCAAAATTTGAATGTTCCCCTGTTCTGACAAATCGTAAAATAAGTCAACTCGTCAAACTTCAGACTTCTCAAATCCGTCTTCCCTTTTTCCCTTCTTCAACTCCTTCTTCAAAATCCATCATAAAGGCTCATTTAATAAAAATGACATTTTTTTTACCCGATAATAAACATGTCCTCCCTTTTACTGTTGTAAATTTGTTGGAAACAACCACCTTAGAATTAAGCTACAAACCAAAAGATATTTTCAATGTCAGTAAATACAAAAATCGGAGTACTGTTAGTTAATTTAGGAACACCTGATGAACCATCCTACAGTTCCGTATGGCGATACCTTCAACAATTTTTGACAGATGGTCGAGTCATCGACATACCTTGGTTACCTCGACAAATATTGGTAAGAGGAATCATTGCACCATTTCGATCTAATAGTTCAGCGAAGTTGTATAAAAAATTATGGACAGAAAATGGCTCGCCACTTAAGCACTACGGAGAAAAATTAACAACAGGCGTACAAGCGCACTTAGGTAATGACTATGAAGTAGAATTAGCGATGCGTTATCAAAATCCATCCATCGAATCAGCGATTGATAAGTTGATGGCAAAGCAAGTTCGAGAGATGATTGTTGTTCCATTATTTCCGCAATATGCTTCGGCTTCGACAGGTTCGGTATATGAAGAGGTGATGAGAATTTTGTCAAAAAGATTGGCGATACCTTCCTTGAAATTTATCAATTCATTTCATGACTACGAACCAATGATTGATGTATTTGTAAAAAATACTCAAAAATTTGACCTCGATAGTTACGACCATATTCTGTTCAGTTACCATGGATTGCCACAACGACAATTGAAAAAAACAGATACATGTGATCATTGTTTGAAAACTGAAGGTTGCTGTTTTAATTTGACAGAGAAAAATCAATTTTGTTATTCTGCACAATGTCATGCAACTACTTATGCTATCGCTGAAAAATTAGGAATCACCGCAGAAGATTATTCTATCTGTTTCCAAAGTCGATTAGGAAAAGACCCTTGGGTACAACCATATACAACTGATGTTCTAAAAGAACAATCTAAAAAAGGTGCGAAAAGATTGTTGGTACTTTGTCCTGCATTTGTTTCCGATTGCTTGGAAACTACGATTGAGGTATTGGATGAGTATCAAGAAGAATTTGAAGAAATGGGAGGAGAGCATATTGATTTGGTAGAGAGCTTAAATGATAATCCTGATTGGATAAAAGCATTGTCGGATTTGGTTTTGGCGAATGTGGTGCAGAAGCAGAGTTCGGTCGTGTAATGTTGATGGTTACGCTTCGCTATGGTTATATTGTTTTCAAGACCATAGCGAAGCATAACAATAAGCAAAGCGAAACAATACAACCATCAAATGTTTTCATATTCCTCCCTCGTCAATCTCAATTGGATCACACTCTTATATTCATCTCCTTTTTTATAATGCTCTTTTAGTTCCGCTTCTTTAATCATTCCATTCTTAATCATCACTTTTCCAGAGGCAGGATTTTCGACAAGATGAGTTGCGAAAATTTTATGTAAGTCTAATGTTATAAAACCAAAATGTAACAATGCTTTTACAGCTTCCGACATATATCCATTATTCCAAAATGGTTCCGCCAACCAATAGCCTAATTCTCCATGATTAAATCTAGCATTGACATGTATCCCAATGCCACCCATAAATTCATTGGTAGCTAAATTTCTAATTCCAAAAATATATTTTGTCTTATTTGCAAATCCTTCGTTGGCAAGATTGAGCCAAAAGATAGCATCCTTTTCTGCGTAAGGGTGGGGCATGTTTAAAGTGTTCTGAGCTATTTTTATGTTGCCAGCGTATTCTACGATTTTGGGAATATCGGAAGCTAATATTTTTCCTAGGAGTAATCGTTCAGTTTTTAGTTGAGGATATTCTTTCATGATTGTATAGTTTTGATTTTTTAGCTCAACATGGAATTATTTAAAATAGTTCCGAATAGAACACGGATGCCGCGGATGTTGCTGATTAACACGGATTTTTTTCTTCTAACTTGTATATGAAAAATCGAATCAAGTTAGAGGAAAAAAATCCAAACAAGTCCGCTCGTCAAATCCGCTAAAATTCGCGGCATCCGTGTTCTATCAAAAATAAATCCTTCCAAAGTATACCAACAAAACAGTAAATATCAACAACCTCGCAATTATATTTCTATAAAAAAGACTCGCCCGTTTATCCTTCAAATGAAATGCAAATAACACTATACTTCCAAAAAGTAAAAACACTCCTCCATAAGTTCCAAACTGCAACAACTCTTTTCCATAAGGCCAAGATACTTGTTCGAATAAAGCTCCAAAAATCCCTATCGGAAAAACCAATCCACATAAAATAGAAAGCACTAATTCCAAAGGACGATATTTTCCAACTCGAAACATATACCACGAAAAAAACAAATATAAGAAGGCGGAAGAAAGACCTCCAATATTCAAAAGTGTATCCGCATTATCTTTTCCAGTATTAGTCATCCACATTCCGATTGCCAAAATAAGCAACGGAAAAAACTCTAACGTTTGCAGTCGCTTTTGCATAGGAGTGAGAGTCGTTACATCTTTGGGAGTAACCACTTCTTCGTAATCTAATGGAGTTTGATTTTTATCACTCATTTTTAAATGATTTATGAGTTGAGAATTTTACAACATCACCGAACAAACGATACCTGTTGCAACTGCCGCATTCAAAGATTCGGCTCCGCCGTTTTTTCCTTTAGGAATAAAAATACGATGCGTGAGTTGTTCTAAAATTGTCGATGAAATTCCTTTCCCTTCATTTCCAATAACGATAACACCTTTTTCGTATTCGTTTATTTTAAATATATTTTTACCATCCAAAACAGTTCCATAAAATGGAACATTAGGATAGCGAGTGGCGAGTATCTCAAAATCGAGTGGAATGACTTTTACTCTCAAAAATGCACCCATACTAGATTGAATCACTTTAGGATTATATAGGTCTGCGCATTTACCCGAACAAAAAACGTATGGGATACCATACCAATCTGCAATACGAAGTATTGTTCCAAAATTCCCAGGGTCTTGAATACCATCGAGATAAAGAGAAAAATTGCTTTTGAAAATATCATCTTCCCAATCTGCTGACATTTTTTTTCCCACCAAAAAAACGGAAGAAGGCGAACTGAAATTGGTAATTTTTTTCAAATCATTTTCTACAGCTTCTTCGTATAAAATAGATTTACCAAACGTTTGGTTAAAGTATTGCGTTTTCCATGTAGAGGTAGCAATGATCGTTTCGATTTCGACATTAGAAGATTGTAGTATTTCTGAGACAATTTTCTCCCCTTCTACAGTAAAATTATTATACTTTTGTCGAAACTTTTTTAGCTTTAACGAACGTAGATATTTTATTCTATTTTTTGATAACATTATTGTAAATTACTTGTAAGTACTTAGTACATTTTAAATTAATAAGGCAACAGATATTCATGAACAGCGCGATAAGGTACACATTTTTTATTTTTTTGATACTGCTTTTAGGAACTAGTTGTAGTCCACTAAAGTATTTGGAAGGCGATCAAACGATGCTCCGTAAAAATAAGATCAAAATCGAAAATAAAAAAAGTGTTGATGATTATAAAACGCTCAGTTACGAATTAGAAACGCTTACTTCTCAAAGACCCAACTCCAAGTTTTTTGGCATTCCTACCTTAGGACCTTGGTTCTATTATCGAACAGTTTCCAAAATGCACAATAGACAAGATACCACTTGGTGGAATCGGTTTGTATTAAAAAATCTTGCTGAAGAACCTTCCGTTTATAATCCTAGTCTAGCGGATGAATCCGCTAGAGATATGGAAAAATACATGAAGCAACGAGGTTACTTTGATGCGGAAGTCGGATTTGAACCCAAAAGAAAAGGTTGGTTTAAGCAACGAAAAATGGAGGTGGATTATAATGTGAATCCTGGACAACGATATTATTTTGATACTATTAATTATATCAGCAAGGATACTGTGATTGAAGATATATTAAAAGATATTCAATCAGAATCATTTTTGCAAAAAGGAGTTCCGCTCGATAGTCGAATTGTGGATCAAGAACGACGACGGATTAATGACTATTTGAGAAACCATGGCTACGCAAATTTTTATACTAATTATATCAAAAGATTAGTCGCTGATAGTCTTACTGATAATGGAAAGATTAATGTTGATTTGGAGATACTGTTGACTAAAGATTCTGTTTTCCATAAAACCTATCAGGTAGGTGAAGTTGCTGTAATTTCGATGTTTGATGATAATGGAGATCCTGTGATGACAAGAGACACTATTTTAAATGGTACTCGATATTATCTAGGTGATGAAAAACATTTTATAAAATTAAAAACACTCGACAGAGAGATATTTCTAAATGAAGGAGATATTTATCAAAATGAAAATATCAATAAGACGAGAGTGCAATTAAGTAACTTAGATATTTTTCAATTTGTAGATGTAAGAAGATTGCCTATAACCGCTTCCGATAGTATATTGAATTATGAGATTAGATTGATTCCCAAAAAACGCCAAGAGGTAGGATTAGATTTTGAGTTTAATAATTCGAGAACTGCTGCTAATGCACGTAATAATAATAATACTGCTTTTTTAGGGACAGCAGCAAGTATAAGTTATCGGAATAGAAATGTTTTCAGAGGTGGTGAAGTTTTTACAGCACAAGCGGAAGGAGGAGTTGAAGTAGTACCAAGGCGAAAAATAAAAGACTTTGTAGTCAATGCATGGAATTTGAATTTGAGTGGAAATATAGATTTTCCGAAATATTATGATGTAGTAAAAACCGATTGGTTATTTACAAAATTAAGATATGGAAAGGAAAATAAATTTTATCAAAAACTACAAGAGGAGGGAATTTCGAATGCATCGTTGAGATATAATATATTGTCGAATACGAATAGTTATCGAATTGGTATTTTGGCAGCTTCTTTCGGTTGGCGACATCAACAAAATAATAACCTAAAAATCAAAGTGAATAAAGTAGCAATTGATTTTTTAAATCCTGTATTAGATTCTACATTCAATGCTAACCAAGTTCAAAATAATCCTTTCTTAGAACGAAGTTTGACGAATCAATTATTTACTGGATTTTTATTTCGAAATATAAATTTGACCTATCAAAAAGAAAATAGAAGAGGAGGAAATTCTTCATGGTTAGCGATTGGAAATTTTGAACAATCAGGATTCGAAGTCGGAGTTGCTAATTGGGTAAGAAATCAAATTGCAGGAAATGAAATCAATTTTGAATTATTTGATAGGTATGAATTTTCAAGATATTTGAAATGGGAAGGCGAACTGAGACATTATAATCGCTTTAAAGGAGGAAGAATGTTTGCGAGTAGATTAAATGTAGGACTTGCGACTGATTATGGTCTATCGACCGAAGTTCCTTATGTCAAACAATTTTTTGTAGGAGGTCCGACGAGTTTAAGAGGATGGCGAATTAGAGAACTCGGACCTGGTTCATATCAAGATCCTAATCCACCTGATAATACTAATTTTTATCAGACAGGTGATTTCAAATTAGAAGCTAATCTCGAATATCGTTTTCATTTGATTTGGTATTTAAAAGGTGCCTTGTTTGTTGATGCTGGAAATATTTGGGCATTAAATGATGATGATCGTCCAGGTTCAGGATTCGATGATTTTGCAAAAGAGATAGCAGTCAATACAGGTTTTGGACTTCGATTGGATGTGGATTATTTTGTTATCCGTTCGGACTTTGGTTATCAACTTCGAAATCCATTTCCTAATGAAGATGGAGACTATTGGTTATTAAGATCTAGTAAGGATTTGGCACTTAATAAGTTTCGTTGGCAATTGGCGGTAGGTTATCCTTTTTGATAATTTTACTTATTTTACTTACTGCGTAAGTGTATTGTTTTTTTATAAATAGGAAACCGAAATATTCATTCTGAATATTTCGGTTTCTTTTTTTTATAAATATAACAATACACTTACGAAGTAAGAAAAAATAAAAACCAAGAGAAAAACAAATTAACTCGTCAAACTTCAAACTTCTCAAATCCGTCTTCTCTTGTTCCCTTCTTCAGTCAAATCGATATCCAAAATAATTCGTCAAAACTTCAAACTCAAATTCCTACTTAAGTAGTTAGCCAATAGAAATCGAGTTTTATAAGAATATATTTTTCCGCTACCTGCCTGCCGGCAGGCAGGTTTTCCTTAAAAAAATAATACCATACCGCAGAGTATGCAATGATTTTTTAAAGAAAACTATCAAAAAAATCTTATCCTTATAAATACACGATTTCTTTTGGCTAACTACTTAAACAAACTCTTCCTCCCATA
>JALZVK010000103.1 GCA_023301005.1 Saprospiraceae bacterium
GAGTATGATATTCTAATCGAAGTTACTCTTGCTTATACAGCAAAAGTAAGAAGAACTCGTCAACGGACAAAATCTTATCTTTCCACTTGGCTTGATTGGTCTAGTTCTTATTTAGATGAATCTATTGAAGTATTCAAGAAGAGGGCATTGAAAGAAATTGAAGGAAATGAAATTGATTACAGTAAAGGTTCTGGAGATTTAATTAAATGGAAAATTAGAGAAAATAAAGATTGGGGAGATGTTTCTGACTTTAATAGGAATAACAGTACTGCTCAAAAAGATTGGGCTATTCTTAAATCTTATGATTTACCAGAAGAATTAAGTTTTGCAGTAAGAGGTCATAAAGGTTGGGATAAAAATAAAGAGGAAATACCGTTTGCATTAGCAGTATCAATTGAAGTACTTGGCACAAACATTTCTATTTATGAATCTATTAGAATAGAGAATGAAATTGAAATACCAATCGAAAGCTAAGAGAAATAAAAGTAAAATTGTTTAAGAATGGATTAATTCAGCCAGTTGTATCATCGGTTAATAAACATAATATTTACAATATCTCTCCCCTCCAAAATGTCAACAACATCCCACCCTCTTTTGATATTCCAAATACTTCTCTCCAAATTTTACCATCAATTTCTCCTCCTCTAGTTTAGCTTTTTTTAACCACTCGATAATTAATAACACTACTCTTACTTCTAATAGAAATAAAATAAACACCAACTCCAAGATGAGACAAATTCAATTTTGTCAAACCAGAATTCAATTCCCCAGTTTGAATAATTCTTCCAGTAATATCAATTATTTGAAAAGAATATATTTCTAAAATTTCAGTTTCAATATTTAAAAAATCAGAAAAAGGATTAGGGGAAATCTGAATGTTTTCATCTGCAATATTTTGAGTAGCAGTAATCAAATCCATTCCATCACAATCTTCATCTATTCCGTTATTTGGAATTTCTATAGCTGCGGGATTAATGTTAGGATTCATATCATCACAATCAACATCTGATAAAAAACCATCCATATCAATATCCGTTAAAGGCGAATCTTTTTTAAGCACAACACTATTGGCGGTATAAAGAATAGTATAATTTGGAGGAAGTTGAAGAGTCATAAACGTATCTATAATCGCTCCTGTCGTGGTGATGATTGGATATTCTCCATTGGGAAGTACGCCCGTCTCCGATACTGTAAGCGTGCCATCTAAAGTAATATCACCAGTTCCTTCTAAGCGGTCAGTCGTTACGACTCCATTTAACTCTTGAGTTTCTATTTCAATATTTGCTTCTTCTTCAATTAGCAATGTCGGAGATTCCATTTTCAAAATACCTAAAGGAAGACCAGGTTGTAATCTACCACGATTCACCATAAACGAACTTTTAATACTTCCTTCCCCCGTAATTATTCCTTCCTCATTAAATTGGAAAAAAGAATTAATCGTTAGGTCTGCTGTTCCTGTTTTGATTAATTTTCCAAACACCTTAATTTCTTCGAAAGTACAATTCTCATCGGCAATGACTGTAAAAGAAGTGTCCGCAGGAATAATTAAATCACCTTGTAATATTTTATCATTAATATCACTAGAGCCTCCACCATTCATCGTTACATTACATCCACTACATCCTCTAGTTTCAGAAGTGCTAGTGATGTCTGTAATTAAAGTTTGACCTTCAATAGTTTTATTTCCCGAAGGAAATCCACCTTCCCAAATATAGTCACCCGTGACGGTGATATTGTTCCCTCCAAATTGTCCTCCTTTTTGAAAGACGGAAGGAAGCGACATTCCATTTTCTAAAAATAAAATACCTCCTTCTATTTCAACTTGAGCATCAATAACAGTTGTGCCCATATCAAAACTTGGAGTACCTGGACTAACTACTCGTATAGTGCCTCCGATAATAGTTGTATTATCAATATCGGTTGCACGAGCAAAGGCAAGCGTTGCGCCATTGCTAATATTGATGGTGGAATTGAGACTTCTTGAAGCAACACCATTACTGAAAAAATTGATAAGCGTTCCCTCCAAAATATTGATAGTCGCATTTTCAAAAAGATAAACTGCTTCAAAATCCATAATTCCATTTCCAGATTTATTGAGCGTTCCTTCTACTATAAAAGTAGGAATATCGACCAGACCAAAAACATTAAGTTTTCCTAAAACAGAAAACGATGCGCCTGTTGGAATTTTAAAAATACCTGAATTGCTTAGCATCAATGTGGCTTGGTCAGCAATGCTACCTCCTCCATGTAAGTTTAATGTTGTATTATTTAAAATGAGTTCTATATCGCCTATCGTTGTCAATCCAAAACAATTTATAGACACTTCAATAGTACACTCATTTCCTGTGGCAATGTCAAAATTAGAATTGATATTAATAGTTCCCGTTCCTGTAATCGAGGAAGTAAGCATTAAGGATAAGGAATTGATGTCTGTTGAAATATTAATATTGACGGTGGCATTTTGGATGATAACATCATCACTAGCAGTTGGCACCATTCCGCATGACCAGTTGGCAGCATTATTCCAATCTGAATTGGAAGCACCTGTCCAAGTACAAACAACTGCGGATGAAGAAAAGGAATAAAAGATACAAAGGAGTAAAAGTTGAAATTTCATAAATGTGTAAGTTTAGTATCTTGATGCAGAAAGATAAGTAAGTGTTGCCTAGACTTAATTATTAAACTCACATTCTTTTGAATATTCTCTCTAATCATTTTTATTTCCAAAATGGTAACAACATCCCAACTCTCTTTTGATATTCTAAATACTCCTCCCCAAATTCCACGACCAATTTCTCCTCCTCTAACTTCGTCCCAAAATAAAGATAAGCCGTACTCACCAATCCCATCACTAAATATAAATCCGTAGGTCGAAATAAAAAACCACCCCAAATAATCAGCAGTCCAGCAAAATATAAAGGATGTCTAACATATGAATTAAAACCAGAAACTTTAAGTGACTCGGGAGTAGGAGGAGAAGCGTTTTTTAATTGTTGTGTTCCAGCAAATTCTGATAAATTATATTGACTTAAAGCATAGAGTAAAAGCAGCATACCTAGTGCAGCGATACCTAAACCAATATTTTCTAACCTACCGATTTGGTAGGCAGGCAATACATTTACAAATAAATAAGTTGTCGAAATTTTTCGATAAAAATAAAAAATAGGAAACAGCAAAACCACCGCAGTAAAATTAAACAACAAGCGATAATATTTTTGAGCAATAAATCGCTCCATCAAAAAGGTTTTGACTTTTGTATTGGCGAGTACGCTGTGGAGCACATAATAGAAAACAAGACTTAAGGCAAAAAACAATAACTGCATAATTTTATTTTTCTTCAAAGGTAAAGGTAGAAACTAATTTTTAACTGTGACAAAGGTCACAAAGAATTCCTTCTAACATATTGTATATTTACAATAGACTGGTTACCCCTTTAAAAATCACTTCTTTGAAAACATCTTTTTTCGCTATTTTTCCTAAAAAAATAATTCAATAGAAGGACTATTCAATGATTTTTTTAGAAAAAATATCAAAAAAATCTGAATTTCACAGAAGCAATTTTAAAGAGTAACCAGTCTAATAAAAAAAGATGTTTTCATTTATTAAAAAATTATTTAAAATAGAAAAATTGGATTATACAGAATTAATGGAGCGAGAAGCAATCATTGTTGATGTACGCTCTCCACAAGAATTTGCAAATGGACATGCTGATAATTCAATCAATATTCCGTTAGGCGAAATCATAAATCATATTGCAGAATTAAAGCAAAAGAATAAACCGATTATAACTTGTTGCCGTTCAGGTGCAAGGTCGGGAAGGGCAACCACCACCTTAAAAAAAGCAGGAATCGAAGCGTATAATGCAGGAAGTTGGAATCAAGTACAAGCTTCATTGGTAGCTTAAAAAATTGATTTATGTTCCCTATTTTTACGAAAATATATTTCAATGGAAAAAGATAAATCCTGTAAAACTTCTCGATGGAGAATGCTCAAAAGTCAATTAAATAATTTGACGACTGAAGATTTTGCAACAGCATCTAGTCATCTAAAAGATGTTGTTATCATAGATGTTCGTACTGCTAATGAATATAATGTTGGACATCTTCCTCATGCAGTAAACATGGATTATCTCGCTGAAGATTTTTTAGAAAATTTACAACAACTTACTAAAGGAAAAAATTATTTCATCTATTGTCGTTCAGGAAGAAGGAGCATCAGAGTTTGTACATGGATGCGCAATGGAGGATTTGATAATGATAAGGTCTTTAATATGGATAAAGGTTTTAAGGATTGGTTGGAGCATTTTCCAGATGCGGTGATTCATTTAAACCAATAAAAAAACTTCTAAAACAGAGCGTAAAAATGTTGAAATAAATTATTAGAAGTACTGACCAAAACCAACTACAATTCCATGTTGGTTGATATTTTGAATATTGATACCATAATCTATTCTCAATATCGTTCCATATATTTCTTTGTAAATAAATCGTAAACCAGTACCTATAAATTGTTTGAATTGAGGCGTGTCAAATAATTCTTCCAAATCTCCTCCTGGTGTTCGCCATGCTCCAATATCTATAAATGAAACAGTTTGAACAGCCCACTTTTTAGCATCCCGCACGGTAGTACGATATTCAGAATTGATAATTAATTGAGCTGTACCTCTAGCTATTCGATTGCCAACTCCTCTTAGATTAACATGGCTATCTACAACAAAGGGCGCAAAAGGACTATTGGTATTAGTAGCAATTCCCATTTGAAAACGCACACATAGATTCCCTTTTTTTCCTATTCTAGAAAAATATTTTCCAGAAAATTGTAAACTATGAAACCATGATTGGTCTAAAGTGCTATAGACATTTTGCAAACCAGCTTTCCAATATAATCCTTTGAGATAAAAGAAATGATAGTCTAAAAAATTGCTTGTATATTCTATTTTTGATAAATACTTTGGCTGAACTAAAGAGGTTGGACCTACTGAGTTTAAAGGTTGATTTTTATTTTTTTCATATTTTTCAACAAAATAAGTACCTCCAAATTCTAACTGATGTCGGAACCCAAATTGTTTAATTACTGTCAAGCCAGCTTCGTGATTAGTATAATCATAATTGACCGTACCTTCGCTAAAAAATAGCGGCTCTATAGATGCCCATTTATTTAATGTAGCAGATATGCCCCAATCGGTTCCTTTGATTCTGGAAGCTCGATAATAAATTTGTCCACCATGTCGGCTATCTCTGTTGTGATAATTAGCACTTAAAAAAGATCCATTGCCTCGCCAATTACTATCATAGAATCCTAATTGAAACCATACATTATTTTTTACACCACCAAAATTAACAATGGGTAAAAAAGTCTTTACTTCGTCAATTTGGAAAACTATTGTTATAGATTGATCAATAGTATCTAAATGATAAGTAGCATTTCCAACACCTGGAATATTCTTTAGTCGCTGAACATCTTGAAGCAGTAAACTATCGGAAGGATGAGTATTAATTTTTGATTTGATAAACTGACTTAAATAGCTTTCTTTATTTTTTTCTAATCCATCAAAAATAATTGAGGTAGTTTTTTTATTAATATCATTCTGAGCTAATAGACCAACTGCAAAGCTGATGCTAATCAACGCAATTATTAAAATGGACTTTTCCCATTTCCTATAACTCATCATTACTAGTCCTTTTCCTTTATATGTCATTAGTGATTAAAATCTGATTATAACAAGAATCAAGTTTCAAAATTATAAAAAGTATAGTTTTGATAATGTGACTTTTGTCACGTAGACAAAACAATTATTATGCTTGAGGGAGAAGGAATTAAATAAACTACCCGATTGAAGAGATTATTTTTTAATATGAGGAAATGAAAAAATTATTGCATCCCGTTCTAGAACGGGACGGACTCATTTTTTTATGAAATCATATTGAAAAAGAAGCCTTCAAGTGGGGAGTTTATTTATTTTCTTCTCCCTAAATATGTAATATTGCGTAATATATTTTCAATTTCAAAAAATACTTCTGTGACTAAGATTACCAACAATTTTTTTCTAGCTGCGTAATTTTATAATAAGCTTATTACCTTTTGTAAAAAGGCTTAAATGAAAAAAAATATTTTGTGAAATATTGAAAATGCGAATTAGAATTTAAAAAATATTTATATGAAAATTATAGAATTTCTTAGCCAACCTTGGCATTGGTCTATCTCAGGAGCAATGATTGTAGTGGTGATGTTTCTCTTAATTTATTTTGGAAAAAAATTTGGAGTGTCTTCTTCCTTTCAAGCGATGTGCTCAATTGGTGGAGCGGGTAAGCGTTTTGAATATTTTAATTATGATTGGAAAAATCATTCTTGGTTATTGATGTTCGTATTAGGTTCTATTATTGGAGGTGGAATTGCTTCCACCTTTTTGGCAAATCCTGAACCTGTACAAATTTCTCAAGCGACGATTGCTGACTTGGCAGCTCTCGGTATTCAAACTCCCAAAGACATTTCCGAAGGAACAGGATATCTTCCCTTAGAGTTATTCAGTCTCGAAACATTGATGTCTTTAAAAGGAATTATATTATTAGTCTTAGGCGGATTTCTAGTTGGTTTTGGAACTCGGTGGGCAGGAGGTTGTACATCAGGTCATGCGATAACTGGATTATCAAATTTACAATTACCATCATTAGTTGCGGTGATTGGATTTTTTATAGGAGGACTAGTGATGACTCATTTATTGTTTCCTTTAATTTTCTCATTATAAAAATCTCTCAAGATGAAATTACTTAAATTTTTATTAGTAGGAATATTGTTTGGAATCGTAATGACTAAATCAGAAGCTATCTCTTGGTTTCGAATTCAAGAGATGTTTCGATTTCAAAGTTTTCATATGTATGGAATAATTGGAGTAGCTGTGGTACTAGGAGCTATCATGCATTATATGATAAAAAGTGGAGGCATGAAAAATATACTTGGAAATGACATCAAGTTCCCACCAAAGCCGACGACTTATAAAGCAAGTCTTTTTGGCGGAACTGTATTTGGGTTAGGATGGGCAATGACAGGAGCTTGCCCAGGACCTCTTTATACTTTAGTAGGGCATGGCTATTGGATGATTCTAGTTGTAATTGTAAGTGCATTGTTAGGAACATTTGTATATGGAGTATTGAGGAGTAAGTTGCCTCATTAAAGAATTTTTGAAATATAATTTAAAACATAATAAAAAGGGATTTAGCGAAAGCTAAATCCCTTTTTTGATTAGATCATTTTTAAATCTAAACTTCTTCAAAAAATCATTATTTTTAGCTGAACAAAATTTTCAAACCAACTAAAAATAATATTTATGAAACCATTCATAACAATACTTTTACTAACCTTAATATTTTGCTCTTGCGAAATCGAAACGAAAGAAGTAGCAAAAGTAACTCCTCCCACCACTACCCAATCTACCGATTGGAAAACTCTTTTTAATGGAAAAAATTTAGACGGCTGGACTAATCATGGTAGCGAAAAATGGTATGTCGAAAACGGAGAATTAATTTGTGAGAGTGGACCAAAAGCAGAATATGGATATTTATCAACTAAAGATTTTTATGATAACTTTGAATTGAGTCTTGAATTTAAACAAGAAGCTGATGGTAATAGTGGTGTGTTTTTTAGGTCAACAGTTGAAGGAACTAAAGTGAGTGGTTGGCAAGTAGAAGTTGCTCCGCCTGAAAAACATACAGGTGGAATTTACGAATCTTACGGAAGAGGTTGGTTAATCAAACCTGACCCTGAAAAAGATAAAGCTTTAAAAATGGGAGAGTGGAATACCATGAAAATAAAAGCAGATGGTTCTATAATTACTACTTGGCTCAATGATACACAAATGATTCAAATCAACGATGAAAAGATAGGGGAAGGAAAAGGAGGCGTTGCACTTCAAATCCATGATGGTGGAGGAATAAAAGTGCATTGGAGAAATATTAAAATCAAAAAATTATAAGAACTACCAAATACTTAATTTACAAAACGAAATAAAAATCAATACAAAATGAAAAAAAGAGATTTTATAAAAAAGATGGCAGTGCTCTCTGCGGGAGTGACGATACTTCCTGCCTGTGGAACGGAGTCTTCATCAAGTTCGACAGCAGCCAGTAAAATCGAAAGAGTACGAACTGCACATATCGGTGTAGGTGGAATGGGTGCAGAAGATTTAAAAGCGATTTCTTCACATAGCTTAGTGGATGTAACTGCATTGTGTGATGTAGATGCCAATGCTTTAGCCGCTGCTAAAAAAATGCATCCGAATGCAAAAACATATGCTGACTACAGAGTGCTTTTAAAAGAACTAGGCGAGAACATTGATGCGGTAATCGTTTCGACTCCTGACCATACTCACGCGCCTGCATCTATGGAAGCGATGAATATGGGGAAAGCAGTTTACTGTCAAAAACCATTGACGCATCATGTATCGGAAGCACGGGCAATGGGCAAGTTAGCTAAAGAAAAAAACTTGATTACCCAAATGGGAATTCAAGTTCATTCTTTTTATGATTATAAATTAGGAACACTTTTGATTCAATCTGGTATCATTGGAAAAGTCAGTATGGTACGAGCATGGTCGCCTAAAAATTGGGGTTACGATGGCGCAGTACCTGAAGGTAGCGATCCAGTTCCAGAACATTTAGATTGGAATTTGTGGTTGGGAACTGCCGCAAAAAGACCTTATAAAAAAGGGATGTACCATACGATGAATTGGAGAAAAGTTCTAGACTATGGTTGCGGAACACTTGGCGATATGGGCGTTCATATTTTTGATACACCTTATAATGCGTTAGCATTGGATGTACCGAAAACGATTACTAATAATTGTAGACAACCTAACGGTTTTGGATTTCCTGAAAAAAATGAAGTGACTTATGAGTTCCCTGGAACGAAATATACAACTGATAATTTTAAATGGGTTTGGTCAGATGGAGAAGGTGCGCCAGCTATGCACGAAGATTTGAAATTACCTGATGGTGAAGAACTTCATGACCAAGGAGCAATGTTTATTGGAGAAAAAGGAAGATTATATTTACCGCACTTTATGTTGATGCCTAAATTAATTGTTGATGGAAAATATGTAGATATGGATATTGAACAATTTAAATTAGGAGATCCTGTCAGAAATTATGATACGGAAGGAGAAAAACATTATCATCAATTTATAGATACAATTCTAGGAAAAGATACTTGTACTGCGCCATTTTCTTATTCGGCAAGATTGACGGAAACGATTCTTCTAGGTGTGATTGCAGGACGCTTCCCCGGTCAAACTTTACATTGGGATAATGCGACGGCTAAATTTGAAGAGGAAGAAGCGAATGCATTTTTGGATGAGTCTTATAGGAAGTTTTAGATTTAGTAACCGCCAATTGAAATTGGCGGTTACTAAAAAAAACGCTGAGATTTTTTCTTTGAAAAATCTCAGCGTTTCTATTTTAAAATTTGCCGACAGGCGATAAAAAAATAAAACCTAAAACGTAACCTCAAACACAAACCTAACTCCCAAACCTTTCACTCCAAACAAATTAGGAACTTCAGGATTATCAAGGTAAGTCAGTCGCTTAATAAAATCTACACGAGCTACTTTAAATATATTTCCAACTCCTGCACTCACTTCCATATAAGGACGACTTTCCAAAGAAGTCGTTTGAGGTACACCATTTTCATCTTTTAAAAATTGAATCAACTGAGGATTTAAATCTGGATTATTAGAATCACTCAACTGTCCCCAAATTCCTTTAAAAGAAACAATCTCTCTTAACTTCAATTTTCGAAGCAAAGGAACTTTATTAAAAATAAAACCTTTGAAAAAATGCTGCGCATTCCATGATACATAAAAATCATTAGTGAATTCTAAATAATTCATCAAGTTGAAATTTCTACGTTTTGACAAATAAGTTTGATTCGCTCTTGGTAACAATAACATATAATAGGGAAGATCATCGCCCCATATTTTTCCAACTTCAAACATCGCATCCATATAACCGAATGGAGGAAGATAGATTCTTTTAAATACTTCAAGCTCAAGTTTGTAATAATCATATTGACCACCCAAAATACCATCAACTCCTTGTTCATAAGAAACATTGAAGATTGGATTTCTTCCAAAAATCGGATATCTGAAATTTTCGCCTTGAACATATTTTTCATTAGGTGCCCAACGAACATTGGCATTAAATCTTGAAATAGTAATATTATCAACGGACTGAATTTCCGTAGGATTTTCTGTATCTGTAAATTCTAATACCAGCGTACCAATAGGTTCTTGTCTTTGATTTTCTATACTTACATCAAATGAAAGATCATTAGGTAACTCGTAGAACCAATTTAATTTATTCGAATTAAGCATCAACATTCTACTCGTCGTACCTCTTTGGAATGAACCAAGGATCGAACCTGCTTCATTAAAGCGGAATTTTTGACCAACGAATTTCGTATCTCGGAAGGAGGTGAATTTTATAAAATGTCTAGGATTTCGAAGAAAATTTTCATTAAAGGAATAGGTCGTACCAAATGCATACTTCCACCTTTTATCTCTAAGACCATAACCGATATTACCTTCGATTTCTATTTTTGGAAAAAGATTCGTCGAAGTTTTTCCTCCAATTCTAAATTTATTTCCCTCCACTTCATTAAAACTATAGACAACACTAAATGGACCTACTCGAAGAAATTTAGAATTGATATAACCTTTCGTCAATACAGAAATTGTATTCATGATATTTCTAAATGGACGAAAGCTGGACAACGTATCCACCATCACATAAATGTTCTCTTCGTTTTCTGTCAGTTGTTCTTGGCGGGCTGCATTCCAAAAAGAAGCGTCTCGTTTATTTTCATCTTTACCTTCTATGAGTTTCTCTGAGCCTCTATAAATAGAGGCTTCCCTTTTTTCGTTAAATACTTGATTGTCATACATGACCGTCCGAGTTCCAAAAATTCCGACTCGCTTACTTGAGAGGGCAAAGTCAGTAACCATTTCGTCTTTACTGATAACCCAAAACTCATCTTTCTTTTCGAACTCTTGAACCATTTTAATATCGTTGACCCAATTGATATTGATTTGTTCTGTAAAAGAAATCTCAGCTTTTACAATCGCATAACTCGAATCATTTAAAATAAATAAGCTTCCCTTAAATCCAAGATCTTGTTTGTTAGCAGGCATGAAAGCCATTTCGATAACATCCATTCCTTTGTAATCAATCGTATCAATAATATAATATCGATAGAATCTATTTCCGACAACATCATTAATCGGACTCAAAAAGCTCTGCTTAAAAATGAAAATATTGTTTTTATAAATATCGACTTCTTGATATAAAATATCATTCAAAGCAGTAAGACTTGATGCATCAATCCAATCATCAAGACCTGTCATTTTTATTCCTTCTCTATATTCTTTTGTTGCTTTAGGATCTTTTTGATAGTAAACTTTGGAAGCAGTTTCTTTAATAAAAATAGGTAGGAAAGGTTTTCCATTTAAAGAAGAAGTATCCACATACTCTTCTAAAAATTGAAATTTTTTGATCATTTTATTTTTTGTAAAAAAATCATCCTGTAAATTATTCAGCGCATACTCTACTTTTTCATATTTATCATACTCATAAAAATCTTGTCCTTCTTTTCGATTTTTATCTTTGTTAGCCATGACATTTTTTATCAAGGCAACGGCAGGATTATTTTTTCTTTTATATCTTTTTTTCTTAGCGACTACTTCGACTCCTGTAAGCGTTGAAGAAACAGGTTCTAATTCAAATATGATTTCTTGTTTTTTTAAATTAGGTAAAACAGTTTTTGTTAGCGATTCATAACCTACATAAGATGCTTTAAGAGAATCAGTTCCCCATCTTGATTCTAATATATAGTTTCCATCAAAATCTGTTGTTGTTCCAATTTCTTCTTTCCCTACAAAACTAACAGCAGCAAATAACAGTTCTTCTTTTGTTTGCGCATCAATTACTTTACCTGTTATTTTAATATGGTCTTGTGCATTCAGTTGAGAACTGAAAATAAACAAACAACCTAAAACGCTAATAAAGTGAAATAAATATTTTGACTTCATTTTTTATTTTTTTTATAAATAGACTTGTTCCCCTTAAGAAGAATATATTTTCAGACGAGTATTTATTAAAAGGGTAACAAACTCTAATAGAGTTTACTTCTTAGAACGAGGTGTTGATAATTTTATTAAATACTTATAACTCATCAATAGTTTTCTCAGAATCAGGAAATAAGTCATCGACATTACTTCCTTAAAATGTATCTTTTAAATATTCCTTGACTTCTGTTTTCCAACTTGGATATACTTGAGTTTTTATTTTAGGAGTAGCATTTCCTTGAGCTGAACATTTCCTATAATTGGCAATTTTTGATTTTCGAATTAGAAAGTTGATTATCCGATGATAGGGTTATGGTGGATGAATTAATATCCTTTTTTTTGTTAATAATGTTTAACATCCTTTATTTCGTGGTTATATGATTTTGTAATATCAAAACGTAGAAAGTTAAATATATATACGTTTTAACATCTGAAATATCTGTTTATATTTTAGGAAGTTTTTTTTTATAAAAGAATCAATAAGAAAGTAGAGCCTCAAATCAGACTGCAAATTTAACAATAAAACAAATACTTAGTAACGATAAAAAGGAACTCTTATTAAATATCAAATAATTAGATTGGGAATAATTCGATAACTTCAAGACAGCAGATTTTAATAAATCCCCTATGAGGAATGCATTTATATTTCAATAGTAAAAGTCGTTAATAACATCCACGAAGTAAATATCATCAAAATTAACATCGCCCAATTTTTATTTTTTATAAATTGAAATACTCCAATAGAAAGTAGGTTGCCCAAAACGATGCTTTTTAGAAATGTTCCAACAATATGTCCTAAGATATAAGTGGTTTTTTCTGATGCGGACATTTCATGGACAAAGAAAAATGGAGTAAGAATTGGAATTATTAATAAACCCAAAAATACAATTGTAGAACTCCAAACAAATAATTGACCGATGGCCAATGTATTATGATTAACTTTTTTTATAAAAAAATAAAGAGCAAGAATGATTGGGGCAAAGGAGAAAAATAAAATTAAATGTTGAGGCAGAAAAAGTAATTTCAAAACAAAAACAATATTTAAAAATAAAATAGCCAATAGCGCAGGTCGCCACTTACTTATTTTGATAGGAGTATCTTGTTCTGTAGGTATGTCTAAAATTTCAGAGTCTTTCATTTTCGTTTTATGCTTTTTTGTTTTCAGGTAAATTCTCCGCTTGCTTTCCAAGTTGTAAACTTCTAACAGTCGCATTTAAATCATTGGCAGACCAAGAAGTAAATACAATTGCTCGATGTAGAAACAAAACAAATAACAATACATTTACAAAAAAATAAACCTCTCCAGAAATTAGGATTTGGTGGTGATAATAACAATAGTTTTACGCCCGTAAAAAAATCAAATGTAGAGTGGAATATTTTATCCATAATCATGTTGGTTTTGTCAAAAATACATAACTTTTTGGAAAATATAGAAGTGCTTTATTTTTAGGCAGCTCTTTTAAATTAATTTTAAAACCACTAAATTGCAATAAAAAAAAATGCACTCGCAGGAAAAAATCAAACAAATAATACTACCGCTTATCCACTCAAAAGGAAAACGATACAAAAAATTTAAAAACGTTTTTGCTCGTAAAGCAAAACTTAATGAAATGATTTGTACGATTACTCATGATGGAAAAGAAACTACTAACTGCGCTAACGCTGGAGATTTTATTATAAAAAATCAAACGAAGGCAAAGGAAGAATATATTCTTACTCCACAAAAATTCCGTTCCCGATATGCTTTTATAAAACGAGCAAAAGAAGGTTATTCTGAATACGAACCTAAAGGGCGCATTCATGCTATCGAAGTGACGAAGCGATTACTCAGTAAGTTTAATGTCAAAACTAGATTCTATTTTGAAGCGGCATGGGGAAGTAAAATGGTGGTTAAAGAAAAAGATTTTTTAGTATGTCCATTGCAAGGAGAAGAAGTTTATCGGATTGCAAGGAAAGAGTTTTTTGAGACTTATCGGAAGGAATCCTAAATATGCTTTTACAGTTTTAGAATAAAAAACAACCCCACAATAAATCAAAGATTTATTGTGGGGTTACTTTTTTAAAATAAAAAATCAGCGAAGCGATTAAATAATTTCGTTACGAGTGTGAGTGCATCATATTTTTAGAACTTGCCAATGCTGCTTTTCTATCATACTCACCTGTTCCTAATTCGTGTAATAAAGTGAAGTGACTTTTTAAAGCACCGAGAAATGTAACATGTGAATTATAAGGTACGTCAAATTCTTCAGCAGTTTGTTTTACAATCTTAGAAAGGTCATGATAATGAACATGACAAATATGAGGAAAAAGGTGATGTTCGATTTGAAAGTTCAAACCTCCAATCAACCATGAAAACATTCTGTTACTATTCGCAAAATTAGCAGTTGTCATCATTTGATGAATTGCCCAATTATTATCTACACCGCCATTTTCGTTAGGTTTGAAAAAATGAGTTTCTTCCAGTACATGTGCAGATTGAAAAATCAAAGCCAATACTAATCCAGAAATAAAGTGCATCAAAAAAAATCCTCCAAGAATTTCCCATGTAGGTAAATTAATCAACATCAAAGGAAGTGCAACAGTCAAAACAATATACCACGCTTTATTAAAAAGGATATAAACTAACATTTTACCAAAAGTCATCCCTTGGTCTTTCAAAAGATTCTTTCTGTTATATCTAATCAGTTGTTCAAAATCCTTAATCAATAACCAATAGATAGAAAGAATTCCATAAAGGAAAGGTGCATAGAGAATTTGATATTTGAAAATTGGTTTTCTTTCTTGATTTGGAGAAAATCGTATCACTCCTTTATCAATGTCTTCGTCGAATCCGTCGATGTTCGTATAAGAGTGATGAAGTACATTATGTTGGATTTTCCAATTGGTATGAAATCCTCCTACTAAATTAATTACATAACCAACCGCTTTATTAATTGCAGTACTGCTAGAATAAGAACCATGATTAGCATCATGCATCACAGCTAGCCCAATACCTGACATTCCGAATCCCATAATGATCCACATTAATAGCACGCCACTTGATGAAGTGACAACACCGGTCAACATTAAAAATAATGGAATGAGATAAACGGAAAGCATAAATATGGTTTTAAAAACCATATTAGCATTTGCATTTTTTGTGATGTTATTGTCTGTAAAATGTTGGTTAACCCTCTTACGCAATACTTTGTAAAATTCCATTTGTTCTCTCTTCTTCTTATTGAATTTTACGCTAGGGATTTTAGTCATTTTTTGTCTGTTTAATTGGTTAAAAATTCATCATGTTAGACAAACTTTGTTTTGTGTTTACGTATAGTCAGTCACCTGTCACCGGCTATCGAACCAGCCCACTCAAGCGTGCACGTATATAGCCTCCCCCTCCTCTCTCCCTCTCATCTCTGTTGGTCTATCATCCTGGCGTACTCGCGAGCTTGGTGCTTGGCTACATCTCATAGAAGTCCCGTTGTCGGGGTGGTGAGGGGGCTCCCTCGACCAGAGGGTTGAGTGTTGTCTCGTCGAATGATTCATTGATAGAATCCGGATTTGAATGTCTTCTGTCTGTTTTTTTCGTCCCCCGTTTGGTAGGATGGAATTCGTTCTGGGTAGCACAC
>JALZVK010000104.1 GCA_023301005.1 Saprospiraceae bacterium
AAAAACTAATATCCATTTTTTCATCCTATCCTTTTTTAAAATGAATAATCACACAGAAAATAATTTAAAAAAGGATAGGATGAAAAAATGGATATTAGTTTTTATCCTATCCTTTTTTAAAATGAATAATCACACAGAAAATAATTTAAGCTACCAAATGCCTCCTCAAATAATTGCAGACTTAATTGATGCACCGCCAACGCCTGCTGCAAGTTTAAGTCCTGCTGGTCATATCATGCTTTTGTTAGGTCGAGCAAGTTTACCATCTATTGAAGAAGTAGCGCAAGAGGAATTGCGTTTGGCTGGAATTAGAATTAATCCTAAGACCAATGGTTCAAGTCGTTCCTCCCATTTCAATTCGATAAAAATAAAGTCTGTCGATGGAAAAATGGAACAACCTGTCGATGGTTTACCTAATCATCCAAAGATTGAAAATGTAAGTTGGTCGCCTAATGGTTTGAGAATTTTATTTACCATAAAAAAAGAAAATGGCTTAGAATTATGGACAGTAGATTTAGAAAAAGCTACTGCCAAAAAATTAAGCGAAGCGAATGTAAATGATTCCATGAGTGGTTTGCCATACACTTGGTTTTCGGATAGCAAAACAATTATTTACAAAAAAATAAATCCAAATCGAGGTGGAAAACCCATAGAAAATATTCGTCCTATTGGTCCAACCATTCAATCCAACGAAGGCAATATTGCGCCTGTTCGAACTTACCAAGATTTATTAAAAAATAAACATGACGAAGCATTATTCGAATATTACACCGCTTCGGAATTAATAAAAATAAATTGCGAAACTGGTGAGACACAACCTTTCGCAACTCCTGGAATTATAAAAGGTATGGGAACTTCTCCCGATGGAAATTACGTGCTCGTTTATACTATCAAAAAACCTTTTTCTTATATCGTTCCTTTTAGTCGTTTTCCTTTTGATGTAGATATTTTTGATAAAGATGGAAAGCATATAACAAAGCTCGCACAAATTCCTTTGTCCGAAAATATTCCAAAAGGATTTGGCGCAACTCGAATGGGCGCAAGAAGTTTTTCATGGAGGGCAGATGTTCCTGCTACGATTTATTGGGTAGAAGCACAAGACGGAGGCGACCCAAAAAAGGAAGCTGTAATTAGAGATAAAATGTTTTTTCAACAAGCTCCATTTTCAGATAAAGTGCAAGAAGGAATTCAATTTGAATTGAGATATGGAGGAGTTACTTGGGGCGATGAAAATTTGGCAATGACTTCAGAATGGGAATGGGAAACCCGAAGAGAAATTACAAGTAGCTGGAATCCTTCTTCTCCGAATTCAGGTAAAAAAATAATTTTTGACCGTTCATGGGAAGACAAATATAATAGTCCTGGTAGTTTTGAAACGCATCGAAATCAGTTTGGTCGAGGCGTATTATTAACTGCTCAAAATAGACAAAAACTTTATCTCAAAGGACAAGGTGCATCGCCTGAAGGGAATCGTCCGTTTATAGATGAATTTGATTTGGCTACAAAAACATCAACTCGATTGTGGAGGTCGGAAGCACCTTACTACGAAGCACCTGTTGAGATTTTGGATATTGAAAATGGAATCATTTTGACTCGTCGAGAATCAAGGGAAATCCCTCCTAATTATTTTATTAAAAATTTAAAATCAAAAAAAGATACACAGCTCACTTCTTTTAAAAATCCTTACAAAGCACTCGCAGGTATAAAAAAAGAATTGATAAAATATAAACGAAAAGATGGTCTTGATTTAACTGGAACACTCTACACTCCCGAAGGTTATGATGAGGAAAAAGATGGAAGACTTCCTGTTTTGATGTGGGCGTACCCACGTGAATTTAAAAGCGCAAATGCAGCAGGTCAAGTGAGTGATTCGCCTTATGAGTTTACTCGGTTGTTTTGGGGTTCGCCTATTTTTTGGGTGACTCAGGGTTATGCGGTTTTTGATGATTTCGGAATGCCGATAGTTGGCGAAGGAGATGAAGAACCAAATGAGACTTTCCGTGAACAGCTTGTTATGGACGCTGAAGCTGCGATTGATAAATTAGTAGAAATGGGTGTCGCTGACAAAAACCGTTTGACTATTGGAGGGCATTCTTATGGTGCTTTTATGACTGCTAATTTATTGGCGCATAGTAATTTATTTGCAGCGGGTATTGCCCGTAGTGGTGCTTATAACAGAACACTTACGCCTTTTGGTTTTCAATCGGAGGAACGAACTTTTTGGGAATCAACGGAGACTTATATTAATATGTCGCCATTTGTGCACGCTGATAAAATCAAACAACCACTACTCCTTATTCATGGTGCGGCAGATAATAATTCGGGAACTTATCCTATGCAAAGTGAACGAATGTTTACCGCACTAAAAGGTCATGGCGCTACAGTTCGATTGGTGATGTTGCCACATGAAAGTCATGGTTATCAAGCAAGGGAATCTATTATGCACATGCTTTGGGAAATGACGGAATGGATGAGGGTGCATGTGAAGGAGAAGTCGAATGTTGAAGTTACTTAAGCTTTATAAATTTTGACTTTCTTCTTTGTTTTTTTTAGTTATGTATATTTCTTGTTTTCGATTTCATTAAATCTTGACTTGTCCGTTTTTGGGATATTTATTATTTCAAAATTCGATTCGTCTAGTATCTCAAAATCTACGATTTTGAGATACTCTTCTATTATTTGATTATCAATATTTATTTTTCCTCCACCTGCCCAATGTCTATCTTGTCCATTCTTTTTCACTCCTGAAATCCAGTATTCATCTCCTGTTTCTAAATCGTAATAGTTTCCAGAAATTCCTCCCGCCTTTAATTTTTTGAAAGCTTGATTATTAAAATAAACTGTTTGACCTGACTTAGAAAATTCAACCTTCCCAATCCATGCTTCACCTCTATCACTCTGGCCAGTTTTATGCTCGATATACATTATTTGAGATTTCATCTTTATTTTTATAAGCTAGAACTAAATCATTTCTCATAAAGTTCCAACAACTCTTTCTCCGAAAATAAAATCCCTTCCTCTGGAACAATCTTCCTCAATTCAGCAATTCGTTCAGGTTTCATTCCTTGTGGAGTTTGGCTAAAAGCATTTTTCACATAAGCAGTTATTGCTGCAATTTTTTCATCAGTCAATTCAGGATTATTAAGTAGTCCTGGCATTGGTGCATTAAATTTTAGCAACTCATCATTGATATGAATATCTCCTTCCAATCCATGCAAAATTATACTCGCTACACAATCCGCATCTAGTTCTACTAGTTTTGCACCTAAGAGTGTTGGTGCAAGATTTTCAATTCCTTCTCCTCCAAAACTATGACAAGCTGCACAATGAATATTAAACAAATCTCTTCCAACTGTTTTATCATCTTGCCCTAATTTTACTTCTTTATAAATTCTATTCACGTTATCACTTTGAGTGTTTTTAATGACTTCAACAAGTTTGTTCTTTAAAGCTTCGCTTCCTTTATTTTTTATAAAATCTAAAAACATTTTTTCCTTTCTTTCCAATCCACTTATGATAGCTTCTGTAATCAATAGGTCATCAGGATAACGTTGGTTTATTTTTTGTAACAATACAAATACATTTTCTTGATTTGTTTGTTGGGAAATAGAAAACGCTAATTGAACATCAATTGCTTTATTTTTCAAATCAAAAAACTGCGTGTATTTTTTCCATCCATCACTTGAAAAAGATTCAGAGAAATTTTCCGATAAT
>JALZVK010000105.1 GCA_023301005.1 Saprospiraceae bacterium
GATTTCCGAAGGCAAACGGATACAAACGATTACACACACTTATTTTATTTTTAGGTTTTAATGGGCTGGAATTTTTTCTAAATTTTCTTAATTTAGCATTATACCATTTGTAGTTTAAAATGGTATCACTACTTATAAACAACAAAAGTGAGTAGATTCAGACCGTTCGCTACCATTAGGACTTTCACATGATGGCCCCTAGCAGAAAAGCAGCATTGGAACTATTAGAATTTTTAGACAAAATACGAATATAGCTATATTGGAAATAAACGGAATAGTTCCGTTTATTGGGATGTTAACGATAATAAAAAATGAATGACAGTAAAAAAATTATCAAAGTATAAATGGAAAAAACTCTCTGTTGAATCGTTAAAAAACGGTCTTAATCTACATTTAGATTCAATACTTCTTTTTTGGAACAAATCTTATTCTACGGCTTTTCATATTTCTGTTCTTGCCCTTGAAGAAATTGCTAAATCAAATTGGATAACTCATTATTATATGACCTCAATTACTAATACAGGTTTTCCAGATGTAGAATTTGAACAAAAGTGGCTTAAATTATTATACAGTCATACTGCAAAACAAAAAGCATATGTAAATAGTTATTCGTTCGATGTGTCACCTAAATTTCTTGATTTTGTAAACTCAGGTCAACTAGAAACTAAGAAACAAGATTCAGTTTATGTAGGATTAAAAAAATCGAAAAGGCTAATTGAAACAACAGGAAGAATTTCATTACCTAAAAAAATCAAGGAAAAAGACGCTATCCAAATTATATCTCTTAATAATGAAGTTCTTACTGCACAATGTAAAAGAAATATTAAATATGAGTCATATTATGGATTTTATGAAAATTATGAAATTTTAAATACAGAAACTCTCGATCTTTTAAATGATGAATGGGATTATAAATCTGGTCTCAAAACAATGAAATGGGATACATTGAGGCATAAAAAATAATGAACTAAATGATTGAATCAAGATATTGGAAGCAGGATTTAATTTTATTTTCAAAATATTTAGAGAAGAAGAAGCATTTTAATTATTGGTCGGAGAAACAACAAGTTAATTTTGAAAAACGAATTATAATTCACTTTTTTATGATTAGGAAATTAATAGAGAGTAATAAAGTGACTAAAAGTATTACTAATAAATTATATCCAATTAGGAAATACAAAAAATCATATTTAAACCTAAATTACTTGAATTCTTCAGATCTTGAAAAACAATTTAATGTAGACATAGAAATAAATGACTTTAAGAATATTACTTTTATTGCAAATCAACTTATACATAGTTTAGTAATATTTGGTTTGCGAAAAGGAAAGAAATGGAATAGTGTAATTATGACATCCGATTTCGAAAGAAAAAAATGGCTATATCGAATTGAATGTGAAACTATTTCATTAATAATGAAAGAAATAGGTACAAATTTTCCGAAGAAATTCAATTACAGATATGACGAAAATAAAGAAGACTATAAAGTAATCATAGAGTAACTATCACTAACACTGAGTATGATATCAGACTTGCTTACGCAACATTCGTCACATACACTTGGCACGTTAGGAACAATTAAATTCTAAAAAAACAATGATGACTTTTTCAATAGATGCAGGAACTTTTACGTTAAAAAATAACATCAAAAATCCTAAAAACTGTATTTTAAATAGAAACGTAGATTATGTAATTCCAATATATCAACGTCCGTACTCTTGGACAGAAAGTCAAATACGAAAATTTATTTCAGATATTTTTATTTCGTTTTGGGGCTACAATAAAAATAGTCATCCCGAACCAATGTTTATTGGCACTATGCAATTATCAAGTATTGAGAACGGACAACAAGATATTATTGACGGACAACAAAGAATAAGTACATTTTTAATTCTTTTAAAGGTTTTAAAATTGGAATTTCCAAATTTAGAAGAATTAGAATCTATAACCTTTGATTGGCTAAAAACTGAAATTAATAAAAAACAACAAGAAAATTTAACAGAATTAATAAACGCATCTTCATTTGATAATTTCACAAACAATAACTTAAATAAATACATTGAAAATGCATTATTAATACGCCAAATATTACATGAAAATAATAAGCAATCTAACGAAGATGACACTTCTTTTAATCCCAATAGTTTTATAAAGCATCTATATTCAAATATCTACTTTGTTGTAATAGAGACAAATGCGAGTTTATCCAAAACACTTCAAATTTTTGATGCCATTAATACAACAGGTTTAGACTTAAATGCAGGAGATATTTTTAAAATTAGGATGTTTGAGTATCTAAATAAAAATGGAAACAATGATAGTGTTTTTAGTGAAATTAGTAAGCTTTATGAAAAAATAGATACAAAGAATAAAGTAATAGGAACACAATTAACGGATATAAGAGGAATACTAAACATCTACCAATTCTATCTTATTGCCAAATACAAATTACCTATTGTTTTATATACTTATGGTGTGGATACATTCTATGACCGACTTTTTGAAACGCTATTTAACATCAACAAATGGGAACATTTCAAAAATAATGTAGAAGATAATAAAATTGTTTTGTCGTTGAATGAAATAGACAATATTGTTGACTTACGATATGAATGGGAAATCAAATGGCGTAACAATGAATATGGAAATGCTAAAAATAAAGGTCTACAACATTTGTGGTGGTGGTCGAGATATGGTAGGTTTTGGATTTTTAAATTCGTTTTCTTGTTTATCTATAAAGACAAACCAAATCGTTACGAAAAACTTTATGAATTTTCAGAAAAACTAATTAAAGTTTACTTATTATATAGTATTGTTTATCAAAAGTCTGTGAACAAAATAAAAGGACAATTTAACAACCAATTACTCAATTTATTAGTTAATGCTAGCTACTCGGAGTTAATTAATCACATTGACATAAAATTATCAGCTGGAAGCGAATGGGAAAAAATCCGATTTAAAGAGATCATAAACGGAGACGTTCTGTATAGTGGTAAAATAAAAAATATTCTTTGCAGACTATCTGCTCTTTTAGAAGAAAACTATACAACAGAAAATCCAGAAGAAATACGGTCAATAACTGAAAAGTTATTTCATTCCCCAATAGATATTGAACACATTCAATCATATAACGATGAAAAGAAAGAGCAACGAGATATGATAAAAGAAACCTGGGGAGATAACTTAAATTCTCTTGGGAATTTGGTCGTTTTAGAGCAAAGTATTAACCGCTCAATTAGTAATTCAGAAAACAAAAAACTGGAAAATTATAAAACAAGCTCATACAAAATCGTGAATAAAATTCTTATCGCCCAATACGATAACTGGAATTTAGACAAATGCTTAGTTCGTAAATCTTACGAAGTTTCCAAAATTTGCGAATACATTATTGAAACAAAATAACTGTGCCTAACAATGTATAAAAAAATATAGGACATTTGTGCTAACTCCAAAGGCTTGTGTTTATTTACAAAATCCACTAAATATGAAATATGGCGTTTATAGAACAAAAAAATAAAGCAAACAATTTATGTTTAGCAAAGTAATAAATCGAAACGATGCTTATTTCCCGCTCAACGATTCTTATGCCGAACATTACCAACAAACAGACAAACCATCAAAATGAATAGATACATGAAATTCGACAATTGGTTAATAATAATTATATTTTTTATAGTTACACCATGTAATGCACAATTAGATTTATTCTATCCTGAAAAACATGATTCGTTAACTGAAAAAGAATACAATTTTACAATACAAGCATTAAAGGACTCATATAAAAAAAGAGATTCCCATTTGATTGCATTTGCATTATTGCAGTTAAAGGAAAAACCTAAATTTGTTTATAAGTTAATGGATGATGCTATTGTAGATAACCCTGAAAGATGTTGTGGAACTATACATTATATAAATGACACTTATTATGTAAAAGGTAAACCAAAAATCAATAGAAAACTATATCCTGATCTTGATTCAATTTATACAAATTTATTGTTGGAAAAATGCAAGATATTGATGGATTCAACTGACTACAGAGCACATACTAAGATGGTTGAGACAAGAGTCTATGATCAAAAACCTATAAAGTATGTTAAGAAAAAAGTTGACCATGAAATTAAAGATTTAAAGAATAAACTATACTTGATTCATAGTCATGATATGGTATATAGAGGATTAATAGGTGCTAACAAAAAAATTAGTAAAAAATTAAATCATCTACAAAATGAAATAGATTTAGAAAATCAAAGATTATTAATTGATTTACTTGAAGAAGATTTTCCAAAAGCAGAAATTATTGGCAATTTAGCATTAGTCCCTTGGGAAGTTTTGCATCATTCTCAAGACCACAAGTTAAAAATGAAATATTTAGATTTTATTAAAATGCAAGTAGAAAGAGGTGATATTAATGCTAGTTACTTAAAAGCTTATGTATATAAAATGCAAAATTAATTTTTAAATTTAAAACAGTCAGAAACTATCAAGTGTTGATCATGACAGACTGACCATCGCCAAATCCGCCAGATATCACCGATACGTTAGTCGCCACAAAAAATAAAGAAAATGCCTTTTTTGGAAAGGTTAGTAGGAAAGAAATGAATAAAGCAGCGACTAACATCACATGACCATACCAGAGTCACCTTTCGGCAGACTCCGTCAGGTATCGTTGTACGTTAAAATGGTATAATTTCCAGTAGTAATATCCTCAGAAAAGCCCCCCAATTTCACTTCGAGATTGACATTATTATAGCAATTATACACCCTACCCTTTCCTACCCCTCGCGACTTGCCGCAGGCATCCAAGCACGACGGGCGGAGACCGTAATAACGTGGGGCTGAAGTGGTTCCGCCCTTTTCGGGCGGAAGGAACGGAAGACCCGGTCATGTGCCATTCTTCATGGCACCATGATAGTCCCGAAAAGAAATATGAATTATGAGTGATGAATTATGAACGCCAAAAAATGTGCAATGTGCAATGTGCAATGAAAAAATAAAAAAAACATGTTAGTCGATCGCTATGTCATAACAATGAACCTTATCAATTTTCAAGGTGCCAAAA
>JALZVK010000106.1 GCA_023301005.1 Saprospiraceae bacterium
CTTAACTCACTAACGCTTCTTTTAAAATTAACTTCTTACGTTCAGGCCCAGTAGAAACCATTGTAACTGGAACTTCTAATGTTTGCTGCAAACTAAGAATATACTCTTTAGCTTCTTTTGGTAACTCATCAAATTCTGTAATTCCTTCTAATGATTTTTGCCAACCTTTATGACTTTCGTAAGTAGGAACAACTTTGATATTATTAATATCGTAAGGCAGTTCTTGGTGTATGCCATCATTATATTGATAAGCCGTACCAGCTTGAAGTGTTTCAAAATTATTGAGTACATCAATTTTAGTAACGACTAATTGAGTCACACCATTAAGCATGATCGTATATTTTAATTGAGGTAAATCAATCCAACCACATCGTCGAGGACGACCAGTTGTTGCACCAAATTCACCACCTTCAGAACGAAGGAATTCACCAATTTTATTTTCTTGTTCGGTAGGGAAAGGTCCTGAACCTACTCTTGTACAATAAGCTTTAGTGATACCGATGACTTCACCAATTTTGGAAGGCGCAATTCCTAAACCATTACAAACTCCCGCAGTAACTGTATTAGAAGAAGTAACAAATGGGTAAGTACCAAAATCAATATCTAACATAGAACCTTGAGCACCTTCTGCCAAAATTCGTTTGCCATCCTTTATAGCTTGATTGATATAATACTCGCCATTGACATGCTTAAGATTTTTTAAAACTTCCAAACTCTTAAACCATTGCGCTTCTTCTGCTTCCAAATCAAATTCAATATCAGGATAGATTTGAACCAACTTCAAATGTTTTTTTCTCAAGGCTTTATACCTTTCTTTGAAGTTAGGCAAACTAATATCACCTACTCTAATTCCATTCCGACCAGTCTTATCCATATAGGTAGGACCGATGCCTTTTAAGGTAGAACCAATTTTAGCTTTTCCTTTGGCAGCTTCCGAAGCAGCGTCCATCAAACGGTGAGTTGGCAAAATCAAATGTGCCTTACGAGCTACCAATAAACGATCCTTATAATCGACATTTGCAGCTTCAAGATTTTTAATTTCTTTTTCTAATGTGATAGGATCGATTACTACTCCATTGCCAATGACATTGAGTAGGTTCTCTCTAAAAATTCCAGAAGGGACGGTATGCAATACATATTTTTTACCATCAAACTTCAATGTGTGTCCTGCATTCGGACCACCTTGAAATCGTGCAACGATGTCGTAGTTATTTGCAAGGTAATCTACGATTTTGCCTTTACCTTCGTCTCCCCATTGGAGACCTAGAATTACATCAACTTTCATAATTAGAAGTTTATAGCCCTTGCCTCTATCGGGGCTTTTTTTTCTTTGCTTTTAGAATTTTTTCTTAGCATTTGAAAAAAGATGAAAAATTGTATTCACGAACATTAGAGTTATTCAGCTCTTCTTTTAGAGGCTTGGAGAAACCAAAAAACCTAGCAAACTCGTGAGCTTGCTAGGTTTTTAATTATTCGTGAATAATTAAATGCGAATATACGGACTTTTTGATTTAGAAAAAATATTTATGAAAATTTGATGAGTATGTTGATAAGTTTTTTCTAGGTTATTTCATGCACAACCCGATTGTTTGTTTTATAGTAAATTGTTTTTGAGAAAAGGTTTTGTGAAAATTTAAGATTTTTGAAAAAAATCAATTCGGGAGAATAAATTTGGAGCCACGAATTAACACGAATTATCACAAAAAGATTAGAGAAAATTCGTGCAAATTCGTGGCAGAAATTTAATTTCCTCGAATTCATTTTTTACAAAATGTAAAATTCACACGAAACAAGATAAAAGAGAAGAGTTAATTATATTAAAGCTACAATGTTTTACGAATCAAAAACTATCGTGTAGGTAGAGTAATCATTTCATTAACCTTTACTCAAGTTTTCCATTGCATCATCTACAGAAGATTCTAAATGGAATAGAGTTGTCAATTTAGTGACTTCTAATAATTTGACGATTTGCTCAGAAGCATTTGCTACTGCGAAATCACCTCCAGAAGTTTTTGATTTTTTTAACATAAAAATCAAAAAATTCAATCCTACACTATTCATGAAATCCATATTGGAAAGGTCAAGTACAAATTTGTTCCATCCGCTACTGATGCGAGATTCCACTTCCTTCATGATGGATTTGTTATCGTACTCGTTGAGGAGACTTTTTACTTCGAGTACTTGAATATTATCTTTTCGTTCTGAGAATGTATGTGTCATCGGGTTGTAGTTTACAATTTTTGTTTAGTCATTCCTTAAAGCTTTATATTCAACTAGAATAAAAATAATATGTTGCTGAAAGAAATTATTTTTTTGTTTTTGGACAAGCACCGTCGCAATTACCATAGAGATTTAAAGAATGATCTACAATTTTAAATTTCAAAATATCGCCCATCATGTTTTTAATTTGTTGGATGCGAGGATCACAAAATTCAAGTACCTTTCCACAATCTACACAAATCAAATGGTCATGTTGTTTGTAGCCATAGGATTTTTCGTATTGTGCTAAGTTTTTGCCGAACTGATGTTTCTTTACCAAATCACAGTTCACTAATAATTCGAGTGTATTATATACGGTCGCTCGACTTACTCGATAGTTTTGATTCTTCATATGAATATATAAAGCCTCTGCATCGAAGTGGTCTTCTCGTTTATAGATTTCTTCAAGGATAGCGTATCGCTCAGGTGTTTTTCTAAAATTATTGTTCTCCAAATGTTTAGAAAAAATGGCTAAGACTTCTTGTATCACGGTATCTTCTGCTCTGGGTGCACTCATTTTATTTATTATTTTATTCTATACAAATATACTAAGAACCTGTTTAAGTTTTATTGAACTCTGAATTTAGTTTTTTTATTCGTAATAAATTGTCGTTTATGATTAACGCTTCTTTTTTTTTTTGTAAATTTTCCATTTTTCGCAAAACCATTTCTCAAAATCAATTCGATTCTTCTTCATTAGTAATCATCTGATTTCTACTATCATTAATAAAATACAAAATTAAAAATCCCATTCCTACCATTATCGAAACGTCTGCCATATTAAAAACACCTGTCCTAAAAATGCCTCCCAAGTCAATAAATAAAAAATCAGTTACAGAACCAAACTTGATGCGATCATACATATTTCCTATACCACCACCGATGACAAATGACCAACCAATCATTCCTAACTTAGGAAGATTTTTTTGAACAAAAAGATAAATGAGTGCGCCGATTAACATGACTAATGGAAGTACTAATAATAAAATGTCTTTTATAACTTTAGGAAGATTGGCACCTGCACTTAAAAACGCTCCGCTGTTTTCTACATTCATTAAAAATAAATTATCATTGAGTACTTCGATCTTATCACCTGGTTGGATGGATTCTCTAGCGATTTTTTTAGAGACTTGATCGCAGCCGATATTAGCAAAGACGATAAGTAAAATTATAATAATACGGAATGATCTATTTTGTAACATGATTATTTTTTTTCAAAGATAAGTACTAGGACATAAACTAAACAGATTTATTCCTAATACTTAAATTATTTTTTATCAAATATGAAATACAGCATCTCTTCTAAATTTTCCATGCTCTCCAAATCCAATATATCCTAATTGGTTAGTCAATAGTTGCGTTCCTTCAATCTCGATATCAGGTACATTACGATGACTATGTCCATAAATCCAAACATCAATTTTTTGCTTTTCAATCCAATCTGTCAAGTCTGTACAAAAACCTTCATTGAGTGGAGTACCTTGAAATTCCTTTGCATTGCAAAAATTACTTGGAAGATGATGAGTCATTACAACACATTTTTCAACGGTATTTTTTTCCAAAGCGTTGGTTAAAAAATCCATGCTTTTATCATGTAAGTTATTATAATGTGCAATCGAAAATGGATGACCATTATATTTGATTAATCGAAAATCATACATGCCTTTGTAAACGACTCCTGCATGTTTTTCTACTTTTGACCAAAGGGTGGAAAATATAAATCGGATACCTTCGTACTCCAACGAATGATTATGATATAATTTTACATTCGGTCGAATATCAATTTGGAGTTCCTCTTCAGATTGTGCAACATCAAAACCTTTATAATATTCATGGTTGCCAGGTATCAAAAATACTTGTTTAAATTTTTCAGAAAGCTCATCAAAAATCCACGGGTCTTTAAATTGATTGCCTAAATGATAAGTGTCACCTGCGACGAGTAGAATTTCTCCTTTAGGAATAATTGGATTTTCTTTTAGCCATTTTCGGTTTTGAGGGAATTCAAAATGGAGGTCGGAAAGATATTGTATTTTCATTGTTATAAAAGAGTGTAATTGCTTAGTTTTTTTTTGAACGAACTTGTTTTTTAACACATAGGCACATAGATTTTTTTAATGTTATAAATTAAAATATTTTTCTCCGAAAAATATAAAACGCTATGTGTCTATGTGTTAAAAAATAAATATAGAGGATCTATTTCGAAGTTTGAAATTCCACCATATAAGGAATGAGTCGAGTTCCATCTTCCAATTTAAAATTAGAAAAAACAACTTGATATTTTTTATTAGGTTCTAATTTTATCTCAAAAGAATAAGATTGACTGTCGCTTCCAAATTTTCTAGTCTTATGAAAAACCTTAGGATAATTATTTTCTCCAAGAGGTCCATAATCAAGACTTGCATAATATGGATAAATAACTTCTGAAAAATTGACCGTCAACGTTTTGGTATTAGGGTCAACAGAAGTACTTCCATTTTTAAATTCCGTAGCATGAGTAATCGTTGGTCTTTTGCTTTGATGTTGATTATACAATTCAATCACAGGTAGCGGAAGTAACTTGGTTGCATCAACGATACGTTCTACTTCTTTTTCATTATGATAATCCAATTCAATCAACTCTTTAATTGCTAATGCTTTATCAGATGCTTGGTTGTAATATTGTTCGCTGATTTCGTAACCGATATAATATCCTAAATCTCTAACTTTTAATTCATTCTTATTTTCTCCCCAAATCCAATTGTACATATTATTTGTCAAGTATAAATCTTCTACAAATTTTTTAAAGACCATGGTTTTATTTTCTTTCCCAAAACTTATCGCAGGAGAGTTGGAAGGTTTCCCCGTAACATGACATGAAATAAATTCAGCAACACCTTCGTATAGAGAACTTGAAAGCAAATTTTCTACTATCTCATTTTGTTGAGTATGAATGTATTCGTGTGTACAGAGTAATGCAATATTTTCCAAAGGTTGATACTCTTTATAAAAAGGTTGTCGCCACTCAGGTAACTCATCAATTATAGTTTTATCATCTCCTAAAGCGAGTTCGCTACTTATCAAAACATTGTTGCCTTTTGTTGTTCCATTCGATCTAAATGCTCCTATGGTAAAATATATGGTAGCAGGTTTTAAATCAGGGTAAGCATCTTTTAGTTTTTGTATATCTTTTGAAATGTCGTTGTAATGTTCTTTAGTTTGGAGTGTATTGGCGCGAATAGATTCCCAAAATTTTGGGTAAGAATTGATAGCAGTTAAAAATTCTTTTTCAGAATAATTTTTAACGTCTTTTAAATCCTTTAGTCCATCTGTTGCATTATCTAAGTAAAGTTCGTTAAGCAATTTGGCTTGTAGAAGTGTGTCATCAGTTGTAGTGATTTTATCATAAGCATTCCAAAAGTTATCAATGTCTGAGGATACAAATTCTTGAGGGAATTTATCTTGACAACTTACTAGGAAAACCGAGATAAATAGGAGTGTTAGATACTTTGTCATAACGGTATATTTTTTGTAAAAGTATTGTTATTTTTTATCCAATTTTAAAACGCCTAAAACAAACTGTTCTTCAACATCAAGTAATCTTGCAATTTGTACAACAGAAAATCCCTCGCCATGCATTCTTATAGCA
>JALZVK010000107.1 GCA_023301005.1 Saprospiraceae bacterium
TTGATGAGTTATAAAATATAGTGTAATCACAATCCTAGAAGAATCCGGGATTGTGATTAACTATCAACAAATTATAATCCCATGAACATATCCTTATTTGTTTTTTAAAGGTTAGCTTTTTAACCTTTCCTCTTTATCTCTCTAAGTAACTTTAATTACTTCCTCATTAATTACAATACAAATATGGGGCATTACAACACATTCAACAAAGACAAAAAATAGCTTTTGTGAACCAATATGAATAGTTTCTCATTTAACCATAAACCATAAATACCTTATAATCAGTTGTTTATGATTATTTAAATTGAAATTATTGTGAAAAATATGAATTAATTTGTGAGCTATTTTAGGGTGTTTTTTTTTCATTTTTTTTTTTAAAACTTAAAAAAAAGTTTGGAAATGTAAAATGAGGCTACTTTTTGACCTAAAATTAGATTCGTAGAGTTGTATTATTATGTCAGTTTAGTGAGAAAAAGCTGTCTGAATAGACAGCTTTTGATATTTTTTAGAAATGCGATACATTCTCTCTACTCTACCCGATTTTTTTAAGTCTATCGTTTTGAGAAACGATTTTGTGTAAATTTATGATTTTTGAAAAAAATCAACCTTAGACTTATAGTGTTTTTAATTTTTGAATGATAAATTATAAATATGTTGACCATCTTGTACTCTTAAATTTCCATTTCAAAAACTCGATCGCAACGAATAGTTGCATTCTCAGTTTTCACTTTTTTGAATCCAACTTTTTGATAAAGTTGTAATGCTTCAGGAAGTAAACTTGAAGTTTCCAATTCTATTTTTTTATATCCTAAATCTTTTGCTTTTTGGATTAAGAAATTCACCATCCACTCTCCTATTCCTTTTCCTCTAGCATTTGGGATAAGATACATTTTTCGAATTTCGCAATTGGATTCATTTAGCTTATATAATCCGAAAGTTCCTTCGTAATTACCCTTTGCGTTTTTTATCATTCCAAAGTATCCACCTTTATATGCCTTTTCTATATCATCCAAATCTATATCGGTATGATGTGTCACTCCTCCTAATCCATATTCATCTAAAACTGAATAAATGATTTTTTGAGCGATGGGACAATGAGAATTAGTTGCAATAAGGTGTGTATAATTGGATGGTAGCATTGAGTTAATTTTGAAATTAGGGAGTAGGAAATAAATAATCTCAAAACTAATACTCTCATTATAAAAAATTAAATTCTTCAATTACTAAAAACAAAAGTATCTTTAGCATTCTAAACTGAACAAACATTGGAAGAGACAATACTACCTATAATTGTAGAACAAGATTTAAATTTAGAAAACACTTTATGGTTAAAGGAGGTTTGGGAAATAACCACTTATCAACTCGCTATTCCTACTTCTACTTCGGAATCTATTTTTGCGGAAATTCAAGATAAATATTCAGAGCCTCATAGAGCTTATCATAATCTTTCTCACCTATATAGTATGTTGATGAGTAGTGAGCATTTTTTTGATATGATTGAAAATCATCACTTGTTTGATTTATCTATTTGGTTTCATGATTTAATTTACGACCCGCTTTCTAAAGAGAATGAGAAATTAAGTGCTCAAAGAGCAATTGAATTATTATCGCCTCATTTGCCTGCTGATAAATTGACAACGCTTCAATATATGATCGAAAGCACAGCTAAGCACCTTCCTACAATAGAATCTGTTGACAATAAATTATTTTTAGATTTAGACTTGGTGATACTTGCTGCTGAAGAAAATGTTTACAATAATTATACGGAAGCGATTCGTCATGAGTACAATGTATATCCGAATATGGTTTATCAAAATGGAAGAAGGGAAATTTTAGAAGGATTTTTAAAGAAAGAAAAAATTTATATCACTCCTTTCTTCTATGATAATTTTGAAAAAAGAGCAAGGAAGAATATTAATAATGAACTTGAGAGTATGAATAATGGAATTCCTCCTGTTTTTTAAAATTCATCTATTCAAATTTCTCTAACCAACTTTCCATTTCCACTTTCCACTCCTCTGAAAATCTATACATAAAATTCTCATGGTAAGCTCCTTTGAAAAAATGTAATTGTTTTGTTATAGCAGCGCAATTATCAAATATTTTTTGAGTCTCTTCAATCTTTACTTTTTTCTCTGAATCTCCTGCCATTACAAAAGTTGGAAATTTACAAAGCGACATATAAGATGCTGGACTAAGTTGTTCCTCAGTAGCTTCGACTCTCATTTCTGTAAATTTTCTTAAAGGATAATAAATAAAATCAGGTAAAGGAATTTTATCAACTCGATTGTTTAGAGCATTCGTAATATTATCATAGCATGATTCTAAAACCACAAATTTATAATCAGGTTTTTCTTGAAAACTATACACTATCGTAGCTGCACCTAACGACAATCCATGTACCGCAATTTCTTCTATTCCTTTGTCTTTTAAAAATTGAACACTTGCTTGCAAGTCATATCTTTCTTTCCAACCGAAGGTAATTGTATTACCTCCACTTGCCCCTGTTCCTCTTAAATCTGGCAGCAAGACATGGTAACCTTTTTCAACATAATATTGCGCTCTTTTTATTAAACCTAAACGACTTCCACCGATTCCGTTTAAAATAATTACTGCCTTACTTGAAGAGTCCGCTGAAATAAACCAAGATGATATTTGTACTTTGTCAAATGAATTAAAGGTATGATTCTCAACGGATTGTGAGAAATAATTAGAAGCATCTGGAATTTCTTTGGGATGAGTCATGGTCGCTATTTTACTACCTAACACGCTTCCCATTATCCATAATATAAATCCCAATACAGTTAACTGTATTAATCTTTTTTTCATTTTAGTTGACTTTTAAAAGTGCTTTAATCTTTATCCAATACGCGCTGAAATCTGATAAATTATTATGTCCTCCGTTCTCTAACGTCGTTAGCATTTCTGTATTTCCCAAAAGTGTCGCAAAATCTTGCGCATGATAATATGGAATGACTTCGTCATCTGTTCCATGAAAAATATGAATTGGATATTTGACTTTTAAAATCTTTTCATCGGACTTAAATGAAAACCGTAACAATGCTTTTACGGGAAATATTTTCATTTTACTTCCTGCTAGTTCTGTCATATTTTTAAATGGCGTTTCTAAGATTAATTGTTGCGCAGTATTTTTTGATGCTAAGTCGATTGCAACTCCTGTTCCTATTGAGCGACCATATATTATGATTTGAGATGGATCATATTTTTCTAATAAAAAATCATATAACATTTGAGCATCTTCATAAAAAGCGGACTCGCTAATTGTCCCCGTGCTTTTTCCAAATGTTCTATAATCTGAAATTAAAACATCATATCCTAAACTTGCGAATTCTTCTCCTACTTGTCCCCACCCTTCTAACGAACCTGCATTTCCATGAAAATATAAAATGACTCCTTTTGGATTATTTGCAAAAAAATGGAGTGCATGGATTGTTGTATTTTCATTGACTTGAAAAAACTTTTCTTCGAAGTCGCCTTGAAAATGAAATTTAAAATCTGCTGGTAATTGAGATGGAATGAATAGCAATTTACTTTGGAAGAAATAGAGTAAAATGCAAATCAGGAAGTAGATTCCTATGATGGTGTATAATATTGATTTCATGCTTTTTGTTTTCGTTTTTTTTTACCGCAGAGTTTAGAAGGAGTTGGCGCGGAGTTACGCAGAGTTATACTATGCATTTATGAAAACTCTGCGGTAAAAATTAAAACTCTAAAGTTATCGAATCACCTCAGCCACCACAAAAGTACTACCTCCTACATAAATCAAATCCTTTTTCTCTGCTTTTCTTTTAGCTGCTCGAAGTGCATTAGGAACGGAAGAATAAGCTTTCCCTTCCAATCCTAACTCCTTGGCTTTTTCAGATAAAATATCAACATTTAGACCTCGTGGAATATCAGGTCTACAAAAATAAAAACAAGCATCCTTTGGAAAAAAATTCAACATTTTCTCAATCGACTTATCATTCACCATTCCGATTACGCAATGTAACTTATTGAATTTCAATGATTTAAGTTGACTCATCGCCAAATTCAATCCACCTTCATTATGTGCGCTATCGCAAATCACAATTGGATCTTTTTGTAATAATTGCCATCTGCCTTTAAAGTTAGTAAGTGATTTGAGTTCCTTAAATGCTTTTGAAATTTTCTTTTTATCCATTGGATATTTCGAAGAAATCAAATCTAAAGCTTGGAGCGCAGTTGCAATATTTTTGCTTTGATAAGCACCGTGAAGGTTTATTTTTTGCTTCGCAAAAAGTGGTTTTTTATTTTTTAAAATATCAAATGTAGTGTGGGTTAAGTTTTCAGATAAAGGAATTACTTTATAATTTTTATCCGCAAAATGTATTTCTGATTTTTTAGTTGTTGCTTTTTTCATAAAAACTGGAGTGGTTTCTTTTTGAGTTTCACCTATGACAACAGGAATTTTATTTTTGATAATTCCTGCTTTCTCTCCTGCAATTTTCTTTAGTGTATTTCCTAAAAATTGTTGGTGGTCAAAACTAATATTTGTAATCACACTTAATATCGGAGTGATAATATTAGTAGAATCTAATCGTCCTCCAAGACCAGTTTCGATGATAGCAATATCGACTTTTTGTTTTGCAAAAAAATCAAAAGCTAGTGCAACTGTAATTTCAAAAAAGGAAGGTTTTATTTTTTGAAAAATTGCTTTGTGTTCCTCTACAAATGTAACAATATACTTACGGGAGATATATTTTCCATTAACTTTGATACGTTCTCTAAAATCTCGGTAATGAGGAGAAGTATATAGTCCAACTTTGTAACCATGCGCTTGCAAAACTCCACTTATCAAATGTGCCGTAGAACCTTTTCCATTAGTACCTGCGATATGAATGCAAGGATATTGCTCATAAGGATTTTCTAAATACTCGCACAATGCTTTGATGTTCGTCAAGTCTTTTTTGAAAGCTTGACTGCCTACTCGCTGAAACATCGGGAGTTGTGTATATAAGTAATTTAGCGTTTCGTCAAATTGTGTGTAAATATTTTTCTTCATATCTCTAAATGAAAAAAGGGTGAGCTAACGCCCACCCTTTTTTTTATTTTTCTTTTAAATAAATTATTTCAATTTAATCACATAAGTAACTGTTCCACATGCAGGTTCACCAGATTTGAATTTCCATTTCTTAGCATAAGCAACAGCTTGTTTAATTACAGCTTCATTAGTAATTGTAGTTCCTCCAATTGTACGTTTAGCAGTAGTTACATTTCCACTTCCATCTACACATACTTTAACGGTAACCTTTCCAGATACTTGAGCCACAGGATTGAATTTAGGTCCACTTCCTCCACGTCCTCTTAAGTTACCACCTACATTTCCGACACCTAATCCATCAAGCGCAGTTCCACTAGGATCGCCATCTGTTTGACCTTGATTTCCTTCTTGTCCACCTGAACCGCTTCCTTGACCATCGCTTTTATTTCCAAATAATCCAGAAGCTTTCTCCTTCGCATCAGCCCTTCGTTTTGCTTCAGCGGCTGCTTCTGCTTTTTCTTTAGCAGCTTTCTTTTTGGCTTCATCTGCTTTCTTTTTCTTTTCGGCAGCTTCCGCTCTTTTTTTAGCAGCTTTGGCATCAGCTTCCGCTTTTTTCTCGGCAGCTTCTTTTTTCTTTTTAGCTTCGTCTTTTTTCTTTTGCAATGCTCGTTCCTTAGAAGCAGCATCTTCTTTTATTTTTTTAGGGTCAGGTTTTGACTCTTCTTTTTTAGTTTCTTTAACAGGTTCAGACTTGGCTACTTCTTCCACTTCCTCTACCACTTCTTCTTCTACAGTTTCCTCTACTGGTTCAGGTTCGATAATTTCAGCTGTTTCAGGTTCTCCGCCTAAATCTGCTTTGTCATCATTCATACCTAATTCAGGTTCTCCCAAACTCACCAATACTCCTTCTTGTCCTGGAGGTGGATCTTGGTATTTCATAAAATCAAAATGATAGAATGCTAATAGAATCAATAGTATGTGTACTATTGTACTTATTACTTTTCCTACTTTTTGATTTCTTTCTTCTGTTGGACTTAATACATCCATAATGTTAGATTTTTAAAGTTCTTATTATTCTTAAATGAATACTGAGTTGAGGTCAGAATTTAGTTAAGATTTTTTTTCATATATCCATGGCACGGTTGAAAACCGTGCTATGGGTGCTTTACTTTATAGATGAACGATGAAATGATTTTGGTGTTTTGTATTTAATATAAAAAAAATAAATTGGCTTTGCCAATAAAAACTCAAACTCATCACACATAGTTCATCACTCATCACTATATTAATCATCTTCCATTGCGAGGATTCCATTGATACCTAATCTTCGCATAGCATCCATTACTAAAACTACGTCTTCAGTTGGTGCTCCTTTTTTTGGAGAAATAGTAATATCTATTTTACCTCGTTTCTTTCTTTTTAAGTCTGACAATTTTCTATCTAAACTTCCTTTAGATATAGTTTTCCCATTGACTAATATGGAACCGTTACGCTTGATAGTAACATCATCAGGTTGTGAACTTACTGATACTTTTGATGATTTGCCTGGCATCTTTAGGTTCAAGGCATTCGGTACAACTACTGAAGAGGTCAACATAAAAAATATCAATAATAGAAATATAATGTCAGTCAATGACGACATACTGAATTCTGCACTTACTTTACTTTTTTTCTTTAATGCCATTTTCTTTGAAATTTAAATACATAAATTCAACCTGCCAAATGAACCTGACTACCGTCAGGCAAGTATTGGCGGTTACTTTTTGGGTTGTGTTGCTAGGATTGCTTTCATTCTGAGATTACTTGCAATTCCCATTACATCTTCTACTTTGTCCCACGGCACGCCTTTCTCTGCTACGATTGTAATGGTTGCACCTTTTCTATTTTCTTGTTTTGCTAACAATGCTCTTACTTCTCTTTCTACTCTCGAAATAGAAGTCATTGGTTTATTATTGACACTCATTTTTCCTTTGTTGGGAATAGTGACTGCTATAGATGTTGGAGCTACTGTTTGAGAGTCAGACTCAGGTAGTTCCACGTTATCTAGTTTTACCAATGTCGAAGTCAGCATAAAGAAAATGAGCAACAAGAAGATAATGTCGGTCAATGACGACATACTAAATTCCGCACTTACTTTATTTCTTTTCTTCATTTGTTTTTGTTGATGGAAAAAATCTATTTCAATAAATTGAAATTTCGATTTTTTATTTATTTAAAATAATCAACTCACTTGGACGAATGTCCAAACAACTATCGAGAAGGTTCTTGAAGTAAATCCATGAACTCAACTGTTGACCTTTCCATTTTAAAAACTACTTTTTCAACATTTGCAACTAGAATGTTATATCCTAAATAAGCAAGGATACCAATAAATAATCCTACCGCAGTTGTCAATAAGGCTTGATAGATACCACCTGCTAATACTGTAGGTGTTACATTTTCGGCAGTTGACATTTCGTAGAAGGCTGAAATCATACCTGTTACCGTTCCGAAGAATCCTAACATAGGCGCAGCACCTGCAATGGTTGCTAAAGTGGAAAGATTTTTTTCTAATTTAAATAATTCCAGATTACCTACATTTTCAATTGCAGTATCAATATCACGAAGCGGTTTTCCAATTCGTTGTAATCCTTTCTCTACCATTCGAGCAATTGGAGAATCAGTATTTTGGCAAAGTGCTTTGGCTGCTTCGATACTTCCCGAAGAGACATTAGCACGAATATTATTCATAAAACTTTCATCTATACGAGCTGCTTTTTTGATAGATAGAAATCGCTCTATAAAAATGTACAATCCAATAAAAGATAGTACAACCATGATGGAAAATATACCTATTCCCATCCAACCACTTTGAAGGATGATGTCAATAAAACTTTGTGAAGCTACACCATCTTCTTCGGCATCTTCTTGAAAGAAATAGAATAATAACATTGAATTTTGAATCATAAGACAGGTTTTTTAGTCAATTATATTTGATAAAAAATTGGTTTTGTTTTCCCTCATTGAAGGAATGAATTACTAAGTAACGGTCGGATAATAATTTCCTGATTTAGACGGAATCTTTTTTCCTCATTTTCCATTTTAATTCAGTCAAAGTATCAACAATTATCCTTCATTAAAATAAAAACTGAGAACAAAATATTCTCCTCTAAATCAGGTACTTATTATTCGACCGTTACTTAACGTATTATAAAAGTCCCAAATTATTAATTGGTACTCGTATTTTATAGTTTTTTAGTTAAAATTATTATAATATTTTATAACAAGACTTGGAACTAATTTTCCAATCATCTCATTTTCCAATTCAGACTAACAAAACATTTAATTAATTTTGCAAAAAAAACTCCATGCACGAATATTTTAAAACTAACCAAAAACTCTGGGACGCTAAAACTGCAGTCCATAAAGATTCCGATTTTTATGATTTAGAAAATTTTAAAAAGGGAGCAACTTCTCTTAAGCAATATGAATTAGATGCTTTAGGTAACGTTCACGGGAAGTCATTGTTACATTTGCAATGTCATTTTGGGCAAGATAGTCTTTCATTAGCTCGAATGGGCGCTCAAGTTACTGGAATTGATTTGTCTTCTAAATCTATTGAGCTAGCTCGGGAGTTGAATACTGAGTTAGGTTTGGATGCAAAATTTGTAGAAAGCAATGTTTTGGAATTGGATAAAAATCTGGAAGGTCAGTTCGATATTGTTTTTACTTCTTATGGTACGATTGGTTGGTTGCCTGATTTGGATCAATGGGCAAAAGTGATTAATCATTTTTTGAAACCTGGTGGAATATTTTATATCATAGATTTTCATCCTTTCTTATATATGTATGATTGGGATAAGCATGTATTGAGGTATCCTTATTTTAATATAGGTGAACCATTTGAAGATGTGGAAGAGGGAACTTATGCGGATAAGGATTCGAATATTGCGCTGAAGGAATATTTTTGGCAACACTCGATTGCGGAGCCGATGAATGCGTTGATGAATCAGGGTTTGCAATTGGTTCATTTTGATGAGTATGCTGACTCGCCTTATAATTGTGTGCCTAATATGGTTAAGTTGGAAAATGGGAATTATTATTATGGGAAGAAGGAGTTGATGATTCCGCATTTGTTTTCTATAAAGGTTACTAAACAGACATGATAGAACACAGATGCCGCGGATGACGCGGGTTTTCGCAGATTTGACGAGCGGGCTTGTTTGGATTTTTTTTTTTAAAATAAGTAAAGGGAGTAGGAAATAAATAATCTACCCCCTTGAAGGATTCTTTTTCAATATGACTTCATAAAAAAATGAGTCCGTACCAAAGGGTATGCACTAATTTT
>JALZVK010000108.1 GCA_023301005.1 Saprospiraceae bacterium
CTCATATAATAATAGAAAGAGAAAAAAACTTTTTTATTGTTCCCCCATCCCCTTCTTCAACACCTTCTCCCCTCCCACTATCGGCAAAGTCAAACTCGTACCATCCAAATCAACTGTCAGTTCCGTTCCAGGTTTTGGCCAAAGTGTATATTCCTTATCACTTGAAAAAATCATCAAACCTATTTGCTGTCCTTTTTTAATAATTTGATCATCAGGTTGTAAGTCAAAAGTTACTTCATAAAATTGCCCAGATTTCAATGGTTCACTTTTAGTTAATGAAGAATGATTTTGAGGATCAGCCCAACCACGGGTGATAATATTATCTGTAATTTTTGTACGTCTTCCACTATTCCAAGGTAGAGAAACTAGCCATACAGAAAGATTTGCAGCAGGTTTGTTAGCAGCCAATTTGATAGTAACTTTAGCTGTACCTGAAATATGAACTGCCTCATTCAAAGTAGGTGTAACATATAAAAGTCGATGATTTGTATATTCAGCTTGCGCCAAAGCACTTCCATCAAAAGAATAATTATCCACCAAAGTTTCAGTTCCTTGTCGTTGCGAAGGAGTCGTTGTTAATTTTCCAACCTCAGGCGCACCACCTTGTAAATGTAATGTTACATCTTTCGCATCAGGGTTAGGATAATCTTTATATGAAGTCGGATTTTCTCTTTTATCATTCTCTCTAACAATCCATGCACGTGCATCTTTTTCTACATCATTTTTGATGCCATGTAAGTATCGAGTAAACCATCTATTCATCATCGTCATTGGTGGAGGTCCACCATGTCCACCTTGATGATAAAATATTTGAGATGGTATTCCCATCTCTTTTGCTTTTTTATAAATACGATAACTATGCTCTGGCATCACATTCCAATCATTAAATCCATGCGACATTAATAGCGCCGCTTTCATTGGTTTCATTTGATTTAAATAATCTCTCCCTGCCCAAAAATCATTATAGTCACCTGTGATTCTATCCATCCCATTTTTCATTTCAATGTCTCTTACATTAGCATTGTTATAAGGTCGTTTGTCCTCTGCTCCACTATGAATATAATCGTACAATACATCAATGTCTTCTCCTAAATATCCTCCTGGCGAACGCACCAAACCATGAGAACGATAGTAATGATAATAGGAAGTATTCGGAGCAATCGGAATGATAGCTTCCAATCCTTTTACACCTGTGGTTGCGGCAGCTAGAGGAATAGTTCCGTTGTAAGAAGTCCCTGTCATCCCTACTTTTCCAGTTGACCAAAACGCTTTTACTTCTTCTTTTCCATCAGGTGAAGTATAACCTTTTGCACGACCACACAACCAATCAATCACAGCTTTTGGAGCAAGCGATTCGTTGATACCTCCAACAGTTGGAGCACCTTGCGAAAGTCCAGTTCCAGGTGAAGAAGAATGTACTACAATATAACCTCTAGGCACCCAAGTTTTGATATGTGAATTGGAAATGATAGGACGTTCGCCTCGACGAATTACCTCAGGATGTACACGTTCTTTTGCCATTTCTCCTAGCTCATGTTTTACATCCCAAAACACTCCTGGGACACTAGGAGCAACTCCTGCAAAATAAGGACTTGATACATAAACGATAGGAAGTTTTAAACCTTCATTTTCAGTTTGTGCAGGTCTTGTTACAGATACATGCACTCTATCTAATTTGTCATCACCATCTGTATTAAAAGTTGTTTCCACCCAAAGGTCATGTCTAATCCATTTTTCAGAATCAGAAAATGCTGGAACGACTTGAGCTTCTCCATCTTTAAATATTGGTTGAGCAGGTTCGTCAGCTTCTCTAACTGTATCTTGTGCAATTACATTAGAAACTAATGCAACTAGCATGATTAAATTTAAAAATGACTTTATCATTTTTTTCATAGTAAGTTGTTTTTATTTTTTTGAAACTATATAACATTGGCTTAAGCCAATGAATTTATTTTTTTTAAAAATGTAAAATACGAAATTGTCAAATAAAAAAAGGGTAGAATATTTACATTTAATATTCTACCCTTTTTTCAGGACAAGACACTTTGAGTTCAAGTTAGAAGACAATTTTTAATTTTTCATTTAAAATTATCAATTGCGACTTGTCGCCATGCAGTTTATTTTTTATTGAAAAACTCTAACATAATCCACAACCATTTTTTGTGGAAATATAGTTGAAGCATCTGGATTACCTGGCCAGTTACCACCAACTGCTACATTAAAAATAAAAAAGAATTCGTCATGAAATTCACTCAATTCTCCACCTGTAATATCTATCACATGATACTGCTGATCATCCATCAACCAAGTAATTTTTTGACTATCCCAAATAACAGAAAACACATGAAATTCATCAGCAAAAATTCCTGAACTCAATGTTTTACTACCTCCAAAATCTGCATGGTTACCTTGGTGTTCCCAATGTACAGTACCGTGAACTTTATTGGCTTCATGACCAACCAATTCCATTATATCAATTTCTCCACAAGCAGGCCAACCTACCGTTGAAAAACTTTCTCCTAGCATCCATAGTGCTGGCCAAATTCCTTGACCATGTGGAAGCGTTGCTCTTATATCTACTCTTCCATATTGGAAAGATTGTTTGCCTTGAGTTTTGAGTCGAGCAGATGTAAAAGTACTACCTACTTTTTTAGCCTCTATAGTTAATCTTCCATCAGCAACTACTGCATTATTAGTTCCATTAAGATAATTTTGAAGTTCATTATTTCCCCAACCATTGTTTCCAGTTTCGTAAGTCCAATCATCAGTATTAAGAGCTGTCCCTTCAAATTCATCTTGCCAAACTAAAGTCATTCCCGGATAAGTCAGAGGCGTTGTATAACCAACATCACTTATCGGATTGGAAGTATCATCATTCAATATAGTACCAACAGCAATACTACTACTAGCAGAAAGAAAAGCATTAATTGGATTTGAAATAACGACTTCAAATGATTCATCTTGCTCCAAATTTTCATCTGAAAATATATTGATATTGAGTTCAACTTCTGTAGATCCTGCTGGAATTGTGATGTTACCATTTGCACCTTCATAATCTTGCCCTTCAGCTGCAGTTACATTGTTAGTCGTATAATTAACAAAAACATCTTGAGAAGATGTTTTATTTAATCTTACTGTAAATGTCAAAACACTTGTTCCTGTGTCACCTTCATCACCTGAAGCTCCACTTATTGAGACAATTGGTAGTTCTGCATTATCATCAATATCAGGATCTTTTTCACAAGAAGAAAAAATGATTAGCAAAGTAATTAGGGGAAATAGAAAACGTAATTTCATTATATATAGGTATTAAGTTTTTTAAAAATGTATTTCAATTTAACGAATAGAATATGATAGAAATTCTTTGATAATTTTAATAAATAATTTAGTTTTCCAAAAATAAGAAAAACAAAACTTCATCATAAAAGGCTTAATTGATTAATTTACTTTATCTATACTATTTGTAAGGAAACACACTACTATTTTAATACTCACTCCTCTTTTATAGTCAATTCTTTCATTTTAGCTCACTATTTTGTTGCTATAAATATTAATTACTCATCTATCTTATATTTATAAATACCACCAAAAAACTCCAGATGAATTTTAGTTTTTATTAAAATATTTAAATCAACATTTTAATAAACTAAAATAATTTCATTTTTGACTTTTTACAAACAGATAAATAAAGCAGACGATTAGAAGACTTATATAATGAAATCAACTTTTTCAACTTACATTTTTATATCTATTTCATTCCTTTGTTTCGGTAATGTAAATACTGATTCTTTAATCAATATTTGGCAAACTGAATCATCTTCCGATCTTTCTAAATTCAAAGCAATCAATGAATTATGTAATAATGATTATATCTCCTCTCATCCTGATAGTGCTTTTCTTTTCTCCGAACAAGCTTATAATTTGGCAATAAAAAAAGGCTTAGAAAAAGAAAAAGCTAATGCATTATATAACATGGGGATCTCATCTATTTATTTATCAAATAATACTGAGGCTGTAAATTATTTAAAAAGAAGCATTGAAATAACTGATAAGAATGACAAAATTTTAAAAACAGAAAAATTAAACACTAAAGAAATCCAATCTTCTATATATCTAGAAAGGCTTGGTTGGTTGGGTAGTTTTTCTTTATTATTTCTATTAACAGGTTATTTTGTAAAATCTAAGTTTAGTAAGCTCAATACTGAAAAAGAACAATTATATTCTAAACAAATACAACTGAATTCTAAAATTCAATCATTAAAAGAAAA
>JALZVK010000109.1 GCA_023301005.1 Saprospiraceae bacterium
CATTTGAACGTGATTGGCATATAGATTTACACCTAAACCTAATGCAAATAAAATTCCTCCAGTCAAATATCTTTTCCTAAATGCCAAAACTATTCCTGCGAATATAAATCCGAAATAAGCAAATGTTCTCAACTTCGACATGTGACCTGCTCCAAACAAAACTAAGTTATTGGTCGTCAATGAAAATGCAATTGCTCCTATAATACTCAGCCAAGGATTGACTCGTAACATTATCATCAACACATAAAACCCTACCATCATTCCTAAGAAATATCCAATAGGTCGAGATATAAATAAATGAGAAATTTTCTCTACATATTGAAGTGCATTGGTAGGTTGCGTTCCGTTGATTTGGTAAGTGGGCATACCTCCAAACATGGAATTTGTCCAAAGCGTTCTATCGCCTGTTTTTTCATAATGGTCTGAAATTTCTTTTGACATTCCTTTATGAGAAACGGTATCACCTGCCGATACGACTTTGCCACTTAACTGTGGTAAAAAATATATACAGCAAATAATTAAAAAAGTAAATACAGCAGCTATGTGCGGTAAGGCTTTTTGGAAAATAGATGAGTTATTCATATGATAATGTAATGTAGCAAGATTTAATCGGTGAACGGTGGACGGTTAACGGTGGACGGAAATCGTCTATCGCCAATCATCGGTCTTCGACCAACTTTAAACCTTTGCTTTAATTTTTTGTAAAATAACTTGAGTAATTCGCTCTGAGGTTTTTCCATCCCACAAAGGAGGTATTACTCCAGTTTTGGTTTTTCCATTTAATATATCGACCAACTTGGCTTCAACTGTTGCAGGATTCAAATCTGCTAATAATTGATTGGTTCCCAACTCGACAGTTATTGGTCGCTCCGTACTATCTCTAAATGTCAAACAAGGTACTTGCAAATATGTCGTTTCTTCTTGGATACCACCTGAATCTGTTACGATTACTTTAGCATGATCCATCAAATGTAAAAACTGCAAATAACCTTGCGGGCCTAAGATTATTAAATTCTCAATATTTTCAAAAGCTTCATATAATCCAAATTTCTTTAAATTATTAGAAGTCCTCGGATGCATAGGAAAAACGACAGGATGATGTTGACTTGCATTTTTTACAATTTCCAAAATATCCTTTAAGCTCGTTTCATTATCCACATTAGAAGGTCGGTGCATTGTCATCAAAATATAATTTTTAGGTGACAATCCTAAGTCTGCTAATATCGTACTTTCCTTTGCCTTCGCTCTAAAATGTACTAATGAATCAATCATCACATTTCCTACGAAATGTACTTTTTCATCAGCAATATTTTCTTTTGCTAAATTAACCAATCCTGAATGTTCCGTTACAAAAAGAAAATCAACAATACTATCTGTGATCACTCGATTCACTTCTTCAGGCATTGCTCGGTCACCACTTCTTAATCCTGCTTCGACATGACAAGTAGGAATTCCCATTTTGACGGCGACGATACTTGTAGCAGCAGTTGCATTGACATCTCCAACGACAAGTACCAAGTCTGGTTTTTCTTCATTAATAATTTTTTCAAAAGCCAACATGACATGCGCCTTTTGATAAGTGTGACTTCCGCCACCTATGCCTAAATAAAAATGAGGTTTGGGTAATCCCAATTGATTAAAAAATACATCACTCATTTTCTCATCATAATGCTGTCCTGTATGAACAATCTTAGATTCGATACCATCTGCTTTTTCAAAAGCTCGATGCAAAGGAGCTACTTTCATAAAATTAGGACGAGCACCTACAACACTTATTATTTTTATCAATTTTATTATTTTTTGCTTTTAATAACTAGGTTCTTGAAAAACGCACAAATTTAACTTTTTTATTATTTATTACAAAAGTGGGTTTTGTTGTTGATTTATGGTTATATGGTTTTCGCTTCGCTATTGTTTTATTGTTATTTAAAAAAGAACTCAATTTGCATTGTTACTAATTATTGTAATAACCATATAACAATAGCGAAGCGAAAACCATATAACCATATTAATTTTAAAAACTTTACTTCTAATTTTAGATATTTGCAATAAATAACATTCTCATCAAATCAAAATATAATGAGACTATCCATTTTTATCTTTTTAATTTTTTGTTTCTCCTGTACAAATAATAATTCTATGACTGACAAGACTCCATTCGATTGGCAAGGGCATCGTGGTGCTCGTGGACTTTTACCTGAAAATACAATTCCTGCATTTATCAAAGCATTGGAATATCCAGTTACTACTTTGGAATTGGATATTGCGATTTCCAAAGATTTGCAAGTCATTGTTTCTCATGAACCTTGGTTCAATCATGCCATCAGTTCTCACCCTGATGGAAAACATGTTACGGAAGAAGAGGAAAAGAGTTTGTTGATTTACGAAATGACTTATGAAGAATTACAAAAGTATGACGTAGGCAGTAGAGGCAATGCTCGTTTCCCTGATCAAAAACCGATGAAGGTGAGTAAACCTTCTTTAGCTGATATGGTAAAAGCGGTAGATGCTCATTGCGAAAAAACGGGAAGAGCTAAACCTAATTTTGACATCGAGGTAAAAAGTAGTGAAGATTATTATGGTAAAAAAACTCCTCAACCTGATGAGTATGTAAGACTAGTGTTAGAAGCTGTTGAAAAAATCGGAATTAAAAACCGTAGTAACCTTCAATCTTTTGATCTTAATATTTTAGAAGAAATCAATAAGCAAAGTCCATCGACTATTGTCGCATATCTAATTGACAATACAGATATGCCTAATGATAATTTGAAAAAATTAACTTTCAAGCCTGACATTTATAGTCCATACTTTTTATTGTTGACCAAAGAGATTATTGATGATATGCATAATCAAGATATCAAAGTTATTCCTTGGACCGTCAATGAAAAAGAACAAATGCTAAAGATGATTGAATTTGGAGTCGATGGAATTATTACTGATTATCCTAATTATATCGAAGATGTTATTGCTAACTCAACTAACAAAAAATGATTCCAACAGATGAAAATAAAGGACGAAAAAGAGTAAGTACTTTTCAAAAATGGTTGCCTGTTTTGGCATTGGTTATTTTAGGTGGGTTTTTTACTTCTATCTTTTTGAGTGGGAAAGGTTATAGCAATAGCGCGATTGTATCGAAGTATTTTAAAGCTCCAATGATTAAAGCTGTTCCTGCCAATATCAATGAGGTGTATAAAACTACTTCAACTGATATTGATTTTTTAGAGCATCAATATCTTATTGGTAATTTGTCAAAAAATAACAATGACTTTACAACTGCTATAGCTGCTTACGAAACGGTACTTCAAAATGAGGGCAACGCTTCTTACGAAACTTCTAGTATTGATTTCGATGCTGCTCAATGGAATCAATCTTTAATGATTATGTCTTTAAACGATCGTGTAAAAACTATTGAGACATTTGAAAAAATTATTAATTCTGACTTGCCTGATGAGTATAAAAAGAATGCGAAAATCTTAATTGATAAAATGAATAGCTTTTGGTATGGATGGGCGAATTGAACATTCGAACATTCGAATAGGGGAACGCTTCGCTATTCGAATTTTGAAGTTTTGACGAATCACTTATTATACGATTTGTCTGAAAAAGGGAAAAAGGGAAGACGGATTTGAGAAGTTGGAAGTTTGACGAGTTGGCTTGTTTCGCACTTTTATTACTTACTTCGTAAGTTTATTTTTTTTTCAAATAAATAAGAAACCCAAATTTTCATTCTGAAAACTTGGGTTTCCTATTTGTAAAAAAACAATACACTTACGGAGTAAGTAAAAAAAAATCAAGAGTAAAACAAGCCAATTCGTCAAACTTCCAACTTCTCAAATCCGTCTTCCCTTTTTCCCTTTTTCAAACTAATCGATGTCCAAATTAAATCGTCAAACTTCAAAAATCACAAATCAACCAAAATCTTTTCACTCCGAATTTCTCCACCTTTATAGGTATCCATGGCATTATAAATCACATCATGAATTCGACGACGAACTTGACTGCGATACAATTTAGTATTCGATTTACTAGGGTGAATTCTATTAGAGAGAAATATAAAAATCAAATCACTTTCAGGATCTACCCAAACACAAGTCCCTGTAAATCCAGTATGACCATAGGTTTTTTTAGATGCTTTTTTAGAAAGAGAATTAGCACCTCTACTTCCTTTGACTACAAAACCTAAGCCTCTATGATTTCCATATTTAGCTGTCGTAAATTCTTTAATGGTTTTTGGATTAATATATTTTTGATTTCCATAATCACCTCCATTGAGTAGCATTTGAAATATTACAGCCAAGTCATTAGCATTGGAAAACAATCCAGAATTACCAGCAACTCCTCCTAACAAACCAGCCGACTCATCATGAACAAATCCTCTTAAAACTTGCTGACGCCAACGGTCATCATTTTCTGTAGGAACAAGATGTATAGGTTTAAATTTTTCTCTAGGTCGAAAAGCAGTTCTTCTTAGATTCAAAGAATTATAAAAATTGGTATTCAAATAATCATCTAATGGTTGCTTCGTATCTTTTTCAATAAACCGTTGAATCAAGTTAAAATTCACATCACTATATTTGTATCGTCCTCTTCTTTTTATTTTAAGTCGATCAATTTTTTTCCATAATGAATCTTGCCAACGTTTATTCATATACATATCATTAGCAATCTGAACTGTATAATCCAAGTTAGCTTCTTTGCAATAATACTGACTACAATTTCCTACGACCGTATCACTTTTGATGTAATATTTTGAAATCGGCATATTAGCTTGAAGTCCCGAAGCATGAGTAAAAAGTTCCTTAAAAGTAAGTCTCCCTATTCTTGCATTTTTATGTAAATCTAATTTCTTCGAAATTTTATCTGTCAGTTTAAATTTATTTTCCTCATACAATTTCATCGCTGCAATAGAAGTAGAAGCAATTTTGGTGATGGAAGCAATATCATATAAATCCGAATTTCGAATAGCTTGTTTTTTATCATAAGTATGAAATCCGAAGGATTTATTATAAAATACTTTTCCATCTTTTATTACTAAAATCTGCGCACCTGGAGTTGCTTTTTTTCCAATTGCAGATTCTATAATCGCATTGATACCAACTAAGTTTTCAGGGGCAATTCCTACCTCTTGAGGTACCGTATATTTTAATCTCGTAATTGGAGTCGGTATATATTTTCCATAAGTCAATTGCTCATTCATAGTTAATGGCAACTTCCCTTTGGCAGACATTCCTCCAAATAATAATTGAGGAACTAATGACTCTGTTGTTTTATTTTTTTCAAAAACTTGAATCATTGTTACCGCTGAGGCGAAGAATTGAAAGTTCAATGGATTACCAAAATTGACAATAGAAACCTTTGCACTTTTAGATAAATCGTTGATTGATTGAATAAACTTTTTGTGCTGAATGGAATCCAAATTCACATTATCCAAAACGATAACCGATGTAGAATGTTTATGATAAATTGTTTTTAGCGGTTTGATATTTCCATCCTTATTAGGAGGATGATTGAAGTTTTGGTAGTTCGCATATTTAGAAAAATAATCTTTAAAAACCTCTAATCGACTTTCGCCCACATTGATGATTCTAAAATCTCTTCGATACGTTTTGGAATAAGGCAAAAGGTTATCGTGGTTATTAGCTAAGATAATTGACTGCTCAAATAACTGTCGACCATAATATTTAAATTGGTCATTTTGGATAACTATCTCTGCTCTTACTGTATCTATTTTTGGAGGTTTGGCAGTTCCTGCTGCGTATGATTTTGCTAATAAAATTTTATAAACTTTTTCATTGATTACACTTTCAGGAAGTAAACCTTGCTTTACAAAAGCGTGTAAATAATCAAACAATGCTTTTGCGGAATCTCTCACTACAAACAAATCTGTCCCCGAATGAATCAACTCATCAATAGTCGCCTGCGTTGTAATTTCACCAACCAACAAACCATCAAAATCCATTTCTTCTTTCAAATAATTTTTCAAAAAGAAGGTCTGATATTTCTGAATGCTATCCATTTCAAAAATAGATTCATCTACTAAAAATCCTGACAATCCATTTTGAGTCAAATAAGATGGATGCGCTAAAATAGAATCTAAAAATCCTGTTGTATCATTTTCCATTGGATAAAAATCTGAAAATGTATTTCCAAAAGAAAGTATTTGTTCTCCTTTTAAATTATGTAACACTCTCTTTGCACGTTCAAGCTGTCGCTTGGTATTATTTTCAAAAACTTGAAATGGATATTTTTTTGTATCAGATTTGATTCGATTGGTAGAAGGTGTAAAGCAAAAATTAATTCCTAAAATTTTACATTGTTCAAGATATAATGCTTCCAACTCTCTCTGCAAAGTATCATTGTGAATCGAACCAATAGAAGGTGCTAATGGAAATGGAACTGCATCTGAAAATTGATTATTTAAAACTACTAATTGATTTGTTCCATTGAGTAATGGTTCTTTGCTCAACATATTTAAAGTGTCAATCACTTTGATATAATCAGCCAATTTCAAATCTTGTAACAATACTCCTCCAAATATACCTTGACGACTCCATTGGTATATCGAATCTCTTAAACTATCATTTTTTAGATCGGATTTTAATACGATGAGTTGACCTATTTTTTCTTCTAAGGTCATATGTTGTATCAATGCATTGGCGGAGGAATCATCAACATTTAAGAATGGGGTGTGCTGAACCACCTTATCTTCTTCCGTACGAAGACAAGAAATTAAAACCAAAGTGGTTAGTAGTATCAGTAAGACCCTAAACATATTAGGTCAAGTTAAATGTGATTAAAAAATATATAAGTACTTGGACACAAATATCTTGATATTATGACGGCGGATTTTTTTGCTATTTTTTCTTAAAAAATAATTCCGTCCCGCAGGGGATGCAATGATTTTTTAAGGAAAACTATCAAAAAAATTCACTCGTCAAAATTATCAATATATTTATATCCAAGTACTTACTGCTGTAGTTTTGTTGAAATATTAAAATCAACTCGAAGGAAATAGGTTGAATTTTTCTAAAAAAAGAAAATCTTTATTAGGATTGTTATTCTTAGAGAAATGTACTTTTAGGAATTAGATTTTTCCAAAAGGATTAATTTATAAAAGAATAACAAGTTTATTATTTGAAACGACTAAATTTTTGTTCTTGAACAACTCAAAAAGGTTTTGGATTTCTTTTGGTTGTAAGTTGTCCGTTTTCGTGGTAGGTTTGATTTAAATCTACAAAGTATTAAGCGTATTTGTAAGACAAATAGTTTCATTTTGGGTCACTTATTTTGGATAAAATAAATATATAAATTTTATATTTATTTATATCATCTTTTCATTGACCTTGGAGGTTTACTATTACTCCTCTTATTCCTTTGATAAAAATTAATATCTTTTTTCGTCACCCATTTTATGAACTTAATCATCTCTTCATGATTCTTTAATTTTTCAACCGTGTGGTATTCATCTTTTAATTCCTTCTCTGTAAAAAATGAATGAATCTTTTGGTGGCAAATATTATGAATCAAAATGGTTTCGGTATTTCGTCCTCCTTTTGATTTCGGGATCAAATGATGTTTTGATATTGTATCTTTATTTCCTAGTTCTCGGTCGCATATCACGCAAATCTGTTGCATTACTTTTTATTTGAAATTTCACTCTAAACTATAATTCTACAAACATTAAAGATGATAATTTAGTTTCTAAAATGAATTATTAATTTTAGTGAATATCAAATCATTAACCCAAAAGTCGTTTATACATATCCACCATCGCATTTTGCGAAGCACCATTTCTAAACATCGTAAAGACAATGCTATTACTCATCATCACTCTTAACCAACTACGTTCATCATATTTTCGAGCAGAGACTAAAACATCTTTTGGAATAATTTTAAAAGGATATTTTTTTCTAGCTCTAATGATAAAATCATATTCTTCCATAATTTGAAAATCATTTCGATAACCTTCGAGGTCATCAAAAACATCTCGAGTCACATATAAAGTTTGATCGCCACCTCGGCAAAATATTTTATCGAAGCGAGTCATAAAAGAATTAAATTTCAAAATCTTTTTGGGTGAGTTAAATTTAAAACGAAAACATCCTATCGGAAATCCTTCCGTAAATGCATTGTTTAAATCATCCATAAAACTTTCAGGAGGAATAGAATCAGCATGAACAAAATACAAAATATCACCTTTTGCGTTTTCTGCACCTTTGTTCATTTGACAAGCTCGACCTTTAATACAAGAGAAAACTTTTGCGCCCGCAGCAGCAGCAATTTGAGGTGTTCCATCTGTACTACCACCATCTGTAACAATTAACTCCCGTAATTGTCCGTTGTCATTTTTTTTAAAAAATTCAATAAGGCGTTGTATATTTTCTGCCTCATTTAAAGTGGGTATTATTATACTGATTGTCATTTTTTGCTCTAATCATTTTTTTACCGCAGAGTTTAGAAAGAGTTTTCTCAGAGTTACACAGAGTTCTTTGAGTATCGAGAAAAACTCTGTGTAACTCTGCGGTAAACTTCTTTTAACTCTGCGGTAAAAATTTACTTTTTTTATTCTATTTAAAACGCCTCCCCAAAAGTCAAATAAAATCCAGAAGTATTTTTTCCAAAACCATAATCCAACCGAAGGTTGACTTTTTCTTTTTTACTAATTCCAAATCTTAAACCAAGTCCATAAGAAAACAAATTATTTTTATACAAATCTTCATCATCACCAACAGAACCTAAACCTCCAAAAACAACACCTTTAAATCTTTTATAAATTGGAAACCGATACTCTGATTGAAAACTTATAAAATGGTCATCTCGAAATCTTCCTTCTAAATAACCTCTCAATCTTTTTGGTCCACCTAATAGTGCTAACTGAAAAAATGGAGCATCTCCTCTCGTAAATTCTGAATACAAATTAAATGCTAAAATATGTTTTTCTTTAATGTTAAAATATTGACTAGCGTCAAGAGTTATTTTTTGATATTCAAAATCACTTCCAAATGTCTTAGAATTAAATAACCATGACAATTCAACTAAACTTCCTTTGATAGGATAAAATACATCATCTCGACTATCATAATTAGTGACTACTCCTAATGCAGAAACTAAACCTCCTTCATTTCCCACAATATCTTGACTATCTAAAATTCCATCTTGAGCGATTTCTTTAATTTTGTAATCATCACCAAAGTATCGAAGACCTGCAAATATACGTGGATGAATTCGATATAATGCATTAATTCTTACTCTTGGAAAATCAGTAGAATAGAGTTCTTCATCTTCTTCTAAAGTTTCACTTCCATTTCCGTAATAGCGATATACATATTTATAATATCCTAACTCGCCGTACAATTTTAATTTTCCATCATTTAAGAAAATCTGGTAAGGCAGATAGGATAAGATTTGTTTTTCCAATGTATATGCAAATCCCAAAGTCAATTGCGAAGGTGGTACTTCTTGACCTTGTCCCTTAAATCGAAATGTCAAAAAAGCACCTACGCCAAATCCCCAATTTGTTTCAGGTGTAAAATAGACGAGTGGCAATGGTACAAAACTGTAAGACTTCTCAACAGTTGTATCTGTGGTCGTATTTTCATTTTGACCAAATGAAAATTGGGAAACCAATAAAATAAAAAAGAGAATTATGCTTACTTGTTTCATAATCGATGATGTGATTTTGAGATTCAAATTTAATTTTTAATTTTTTTTCCTAAAAAAATATAATGTCCGAAGGACGAGGATAATAGACTTGTTACTCTTTATCTTGATGGGCTGCAACGGGTAAATTTTGCCTAGTCCAAAATAAAATTTTCTCCGTTTCGCTCCATCATATAAAGAGTAACAAGTCTAATGAATAATTTAATCTAAAGTTTGATAATAATTCGAAAAACATATCAACCTTTCTTCTACAAGACATTCTTATATTTTAAACTTGTCCTGAAATTCTTCTATAAAGCTTTAGAAGATAGAATAGAGACCGTTTTTCTGAGAGAAAAAGAATAAAAAATGTACCAAATCTATATAGTTTATTTCTCATCACTTCTCCCTCATCTCTCCTCTAACAAATGTTAATATCTTTTTTAAATCATTCTGTTACTTTTCAATTCCCTTGCATTATATAGTTGAAACAGTCTTAAATGGCGATTCATCTACATATTCTTTATAAAAAATGGACACGATGCTTGGCTATTTGGCATTTAACATATTTTAAAATCAAATCCTAAAAACCGTATAATTAACCTAAGCTATTATATAGCTTAAAATTTTTTAATGTATAAATGTTTTCAAATTTGCAAATAAGTCGTACCCTTGCAAAAAATATTGCTCGAATGCAAAGTAGTAACAAGACTGTTTCTCAGGAAGCGATGCAAGCGGAATGGCAAGAAGTGCAAGCAGCTCAAAGCAACCCTGCACTTTTTAGACCATTGTACGACCGGTACTATGAACCGATATTTCGTTTTATTTTTAAACGAACTGCGGATGAAAATGTAGCGGCAGATGTCTGTTCGCAAGTTTTCCTTAAAGCCATGCAAAAATTGGGTTCATACCAATTTAAAGGTGTTCCCTTTTCTGCTTGGTTGTACCGTATTGCAAGTAATGAAGTCGCTCAACATTTTAGAAATACTCAAAAGAATAGAGTGGTCAGCGTCGAAGATCATAACATCTCTAATATTATTGATGAGATGAACGAAGATGGTGATTTCGAAACTACTCGTACTAAAATGCTACAAGCAATGAATGACTTGAAAGAAGGAGATTTAGCATTAATTGAACTAAGATATTTTGAAGGAAGACCTTTTAAGGAGATTTCCGAAATACTGAATATTACCGAAAGTAACGCCAAAGTGAAAACGTACCGAATACTTGAGAAGATAAAAAAACTAATGATGAAAAAATAGTTGATGGGAAATCTATTGATGTACCCTCGACTTAATAAGATTCTATGAAAAAAGACATTTACAATTTTAAAATCAATCCCCCTCAACCGAGTAGTGAGGACATCGCAAAGCACAAAGACTTCGATGCACTACTTCAACAATTTCAGGAGACTTCCCTACCTGCTGAAAAAGAGACGACTCGAAAACCTCGTATCGTTTGGCTGAGATATGCTGCCGCGACTGCCGCAGTTATTATGTTGGGTCTGTTTGCCCAAGGATTATTACAGGGAGGTGATACTATGACTCAAGAGGAATTCTTTGCGGGTCAGCCATTTATCAATCCACCTCTTACAAACATTAAACCTACATTTGCGAGCCAAAAAGTAAATGCCAATCAGGGAGGCGTTTATGAATATAATAATGGTTCGAAGTTGATAGTACCTGCTGCTGCTTTTGTAAGCAATGATGGAAAAACGATAGAAGGAGAAGTCGATATTAAATATCGAGAGATGCATGACTTCGTTGATTTTTTCCTTTCTGGAATTCCGATGACTTATGACTCGGCTGGTACTCAATATATTTTGGAGTCTGCTGGTATGGTTGAAATTTACGCAGAGCAAAATGGACAACGATTACAAATGCAACCTGGAAAAGAAATCAAAGTTGAATTGATTTCTGTTATCAATATGCCACGATTGAATGTAAGTCCTAAATACAATATTTATAAGTTGGATGAGGATAAGAGAAATTGGCAGTATAAAGATATTGACCATATTCAGATTATCGAAGATATGGATGCTGATGAAACTCCTAACGAATATATCGTTCAATTTAAAAATGAGTATAACAATGCTCTTGCAAAAATTGATGCTAATGAAAAAGCAGAATTGAATCGACTTAATATTGGAAACATTCCTACTACTCCAATCAAACCTTTTCAGTCAGATAAAAACAAACTTTCTTTTGATATTGATATTGCAGATAGTGCTTCTGATGCAGTTCGAGC
>JALZVK010000110.1 GCA_023301005.1 Saprospiraceae bacterium
CATATGCTTAAGCATATGAGGCTTTTCTTTTACTCTAAAAAATAAAATTAACGAAGCTGAATTTTATTAATAATCATTATTATCAGTTTTAAAACCAAGCGTTACAGTTAAACCTATTGCTCTATTTTTTGCAGATAAAATATTATCAAACTCATTTGCAATATCAGTCATTCCGATACTATGAAAAAGTTCAAAGTGAATATCTTTAAATTCTATTCCAACTCCATACGTTATACCGTAGTCATTTTTTTTCAATCGAAGTTCTTCACTATCTTCCCAAAGATCATGATCTTCGAGCGTTTCTTTAGTGGGACTTTTTTCTTTTATTTTTAGTGTTCCATTTAGTCCTAATGAATAATATGGTCCTGCTAAAATATAAATCCTATTACCTTCTCCCGTTTCACTTATAGGCTTGACATAGAATTTTCCTAATACTGGAATTTCAAGGTAAGTTAATCTATAATCTGATTGGTAATAAAAAATTTCACTTGGATTTCCATCTTCATATAACAATTTTCTTTTGTTATAAAGCAGAGCAGGTTCTATTGCAAAAAACTTATTAAACTCATATTCATAAGAAATTCCAAAGTGTAAGTTGATACTCTTTGTTCTATGATTGAAAGGATCGATATGAGATGCATCTGTTTTTAAACTAGCATTATTTGCTCCTATTTTAAATCCAATCACTTGTCCAAAGGACATGATATTTATTAAGGCAAATAATAAGAAAAAGGATAATGTTTTTTTATGATTCATAATGAGTTTACAAATTATTTATTCAAATATCAAAACGACAAAAGTACAAATTTTATTAATATTCGATTTTTAATCTTTTGTTTTTTGTCAAATCAACGTCTAACCATTTATAACAAAAAAGAGAGCAAATTTACTTGGAAATTTGCTCTCTTAAATATAACTAGTTTATATATTTTCTAAATCACTCCCAACTCCTTCCCTACCTTAGTAAATGCAGCAACAGCTTTTTCCAAATGTTCCATTTCATGTCCAGCTGAAATTTGAACTCTAATTCTAGCTTTTTCTTTTGGAACAACTGGATAATAAAATCCAATAACATAGATTCCTTCCGCTAATAATTTATCGGCAAACACTTGAGATAATTTCGCATCATACAACATAATCGGTACGATAGGATGTACACCTGGAATTATATCAAAACCTGCTTTTGTCATTTCATCTCTAAAGTAAAGGGCATTTTTTTCCAACTTATCTCTAAGGTCTGTGGAACTTGTCAACAAGTCCAAAACCTTAATTGATGCCCCAACAATCGAAGGTGCTAATGTATTTGAAAACAAATATGGACGACTTCTTTGACGCAACATATCTACGATTTCTTTTCGAGCTGCAGTAAATCCACCACTCGCTCCACCTAGTGCTTTTCCAAAAGTTCCTGTGATAATATCGACTCGCCCCATCGCATTACAATACTCATGTGTACCTCTTCCCGTCTTCCCCGTGAAACCTGTAGAGTGACATTCATCGACCATTACCATCGCATCATATTTGTCAGCGAGGTCGCATATTTTATCAATTTGAGCAATCGTTCCATCCATCGAAAAAACACCATCTGTCGCAATCAATCGACGACGAGCACCTTGCGCTTCTTGAAGTTTGACTTCGAGGTCAGCCATGTCGTTGGTTTTATATCTATGTCGTTGCGCTTTGCATAATCTGATACCATCAATGATCGAAGCATGATTTAAAGAGTCAGAAATGATGGCATCTTCGGCAGTCAAAATAGGTTCGAATAATCCACCATTCGCATCGAAGGCAGCAGCGTATAAAATAGCATCTTCCATACCGAGGAAGTCTGCAATTTTTCTTTCGAGTTCTTTATGAATATTTTGCGTACCGCAAATAAATCGTACAGAACTCATTCCAAATCCATGAGTGTCGATGGTTGCTTTGGCAGCTGCAATCACATCAGGATGAGATGATAATCCTAAATAATTATTGGCACAAAAATTTAGAACTTCTCCACCTTGTTCCGTACTTATTGCAGCGGATTGAGGTGTGGTAATAATGCGTTCTTCTTTGTAGAGTCCTGCATTTCTGATTTCTTCTAATTCGTTGTGTAGGTCTGATTTTACGTTGTTGAACATTTTGTAAGTAGTTTGTTATAAAACTTCGTTAATATATTTTAGATACTTCCTTCCTCTACTCGTAAAGCCTGGCGTACCAGTTGGCATCTGGTCTTCGATAAGTACTTTGAGTTCATGAAAAAGGTCTGGTTCTTTTTTTCCAACTTTAAATAAAATGCCCATCGAGTAGGCTTTGATTGCAACTGGTTCGTCATGTGATGCTAAAAAATCAAAACACATATCTACCACATGTCCTAGATGTTTTTCAGGTATTTCGATGTTCTCTAAAATCTTTAGTGTATTTCTTTTGACGGCATCATGTTTTGGTTGTCGCAGATTGTCTATTGCTTTTTTTAAATGTTTTTTAAATAGGTGCGGATGTTCCGCCACTACAAAATTCATCGAGTAAGCGGTACATTGATTTAACCTCCAATCATCTGCAAAAAAATGAGTCATTAGTTCATCAAATCGTTTTTGAGAGGAACCGATATAAGCAGTTATTTTTAGTGCTTGTGCTTTAGAATGTTCTTCGAGTATGGCTTCCTTTAAATTCATATTTTACCGCAGGGTCACGTAGAGTATGTTTTGTTTAAAAAATTCCTAATACTACTTTGTCATTTCTAAGAGACAGTACGACCTCTCTGAGGTCGCAATTCTTTTTTGATTTAAAATCAATCTAACATACTTTGACCACGCTGTGGTCATCGAATAAAAGTGAATGACCACAGCGTGGTCAAAGTATGTTAGTAAAAAACTAAACCAATGTTGCTGACCTCAGAGAGGTCATACTGTTTTTTAAAATTAGAAAATAATATTAAGTCGCTACATTTAATTTTTTAGCAAGTTGAAATAACATATCCGTTGTCATTTCTGAAATATCAAATTCCTCTTTCCATCCCCAATCAAATTTTGCATCAGAATCATCAAGTGATTCCGACCACGAATCAGCAATTGCCTGACGGAAGTCAGGTTGATAAGTTATTTTAAAATTAGGAATATGTTTTTTGATTTCGTTATAAATTTCTTCAGGCGTAAAATCCATGGCCGCTAAATTATAACTAGTTCTAATTTTTATTTTTTCACTCGGAGCATCCATCAGTTCGATAGTTGCTCGAATTGTATCAGGCATATATATCATAGGTAGGCGAGTATCTTTTTTCAAGAAGCATTCGAAGTCCTCCCCTTTTACTGCTTTATGAAAAATATCAACTGCATAATCTGTCGTTCCTCCACCTGGCAAAGATTGGTAACTTATCACTCCAGGATAGCGAACAGAACGCACATCTATTCCATATTTAAGATGATAATATTGGCACCAATTTTCACCTGCAACTTTACTGATTCCATAAACCGTTGTAGGGTCAAGTATCGTATGTTGAGGCGTATTCACTTGCGGTGTTTTTTCTCCAAATACTGCGATAGTACTCGGAAAGAAAACTTTATCAATTGATTCATCTTTTGCAACATTTAAAACATTGAAAAGACCATTCATATTTATATCCCAAGTTCGTTTTGGATTTTTTTCACCTGAGGCAGAAAGGATGGCAGCGAGGTGATATATCTGAGTAATTTTATGTTTTTTGACTAGTTGAGAAAGTCGTTCTCCTTCTAAAATATTCAACAATTCAAAAGGCGAATTGTCGTGTTCACTTTCTCTAATATCTGAAGCGATGACATGGTTATGACCATATCGTTCACGTAGCGCTTGAGTTAGTACAGTTCCAATTTGACCATTGGCACCGACTACGAGAATATTATCTTTTCTCATATAAGTTGTATTTTGGTTAGGTTGTAATCAAGTGTTTGACCAAATTAAAATTGACGGCTGCTTTTGGAAAAAAAGTAATATGACTCTTCGTTGAAGAACCTTTTCCATAGCTAAGGCTATGCAAAAGAACCTTCGCCTCGATTCATATTATTTTTTCCTCAAAATCAACTCGTCATTTCAAGTTTGGTCAAACACTAGTTTAAAAAATGAAATTAAAAAAATCAATGATTTTTTATTTCAACTTTTAGACGTTCAATTCTAAATGGTAACACAAATTAATAATTTCGTTTTGATTTGTTACTAAACTTTATCGGGTATCTTTTCTAAAAATTCATAGGACTGATTTTCATAATCCATTTTACAACAATAGGTAGTAATTCCATTAGTAACCAAAAGGAAAGGAACTTTCAATTCAAGATTATATTGAGCGATTTGTTCAAATGTAGTTTGAGAAATTTTCACTTTTGGAGCTTTACATTCTACGAGTAAGTAGGGTTGAGCATTTTTATCATAAATCAAAACATCGAATCTTCGATGTAACTCATTGATTGTCAATGCTTTTTCAACTGCTATTCTCGCTAGTGAATATTCTTTTTCTTTCACAAAATAGATAAGTAGTAATTGTCGAACTAATTCCTCAGGTTGTAGAACTAGATATTTTTTACGAATTGGGCAAAAGAGGAATTGTTTTTTTTCTTCTTTTTTTATTTTTAAAAATGGTTGGTAAGTCAGTAAATCTAAAGAAATCATAGTTATGTTTAAATGTTCCAATAAGTCCTACAGCGAAGATATTTCTTTTTTTAAAAATTTGATAGCTTCTTCCAAATCTGAAGAAAGTTGATTTAGAACTATTTCTATTTTTTTAGCATTACAATTCGCATGATCACCTTCAGCTATTTCTTCTAATTCTTCAACAAGATTATATTGAGTTTCCATTCCTAAAATTCGAAATCCTGATTTCATTTTATGAGTAACTTTTAAAATATTTTCACAATCATTGTCATCTACATATCCATATAATGATTTCAGCTCGATAGGTTTGTATTCTATAAAAATTTCGAGTGTCTCTTTTACATCCTCTTTATTATTATCAAAAATCTTATAGGTATTGTCAAGATTGACAAATACTTTTTTTGATGCATTAGTCTTTAGAGATAATTCATTTGTAGCATCTTTTGTAGAAATATTTTCAAATAAAAACTCGCTTACTAATTTTAATAATTCATTTAGATAGTCGAGGTTAATATCTTTAGTGAGACTAGCAATTTTTTCTATCTGTCTATTATTAGTAAATGATATGATGAGATTATTAATAATGGTTTCGTCTTCATTTCCAGAAATTAAAATAAAAGGAATACTAGGAAGATGTTCGAGTAAATCGAGCGGTGTTCCATCAGCTAAATTATAATCACTAATCACCAAATCGAAAGGTTGTTTTACAAATTCAGATTGAGCTTCTTGAATGGAACTAACTACAATATACTCCACTTCTAACTCCGATCGATCAAACATTCTAGTGAATGTCATTTGGTCAATCAAGTCATCTTCTATGATTAGTATTTTTTGTTTTTTCATTTCCTCAATTCTTAGAATCAATTTTATTTTCTCAAAGAAAATTCAAAAGTAGAACCTTTATCTAATTCCGAATGAACTTTGATTTCTCCTCCATGTAATTGTATCACTCTTTTGACAATAGAAAGTCCGATACCTGTACTATCGAAATCATCTTTAGGTTGTAAGGTTTGAAATATTTGAAATATTCTTTCATAATTTTTCTTATCAATTCCTTTCCCATTATCTTTTATAAAAAATACAAAATGAGAATCTTTGTCTTCGTAGTCGATTTTAATCTTGCATCTTTTCTTATCATTATATTTAACTGCATTACTGATAATATTCTGAAAGACTTGTTCCAATTTTATTTTTTCACCATATACATCAGGAAGCGGTTTCATGATTTTCAGCTCAACTTTTTCATGAAAATCTAATGTTGTAATTACATTGTTAGTAATTTCCATCAGGCTAACGATTTCTTTCTTTTCTTTAACTCTCCCCAACTTTGTATATTCAAAAATTCCATTAATAAACTCGTGCATACGATTCACTCGATTACTCAAAAGTTCTAGTTGCTCTTTTCCTTTTTCATCCAAAACATCTTTATAATCCTCTGACAACCAACTAGATAGAGACTTGATTGCTCGTAGCGGCGCTTTTAAATCATGGGAAACGATATAAGCAAAATCCTTTAATTCTTTATTCACTTCAGCTAACTCATTCAGTAGTTCTTCTTTTTTTTGTTCCGCAATTGTTATATCAGAAAGATCTCGAAGTATATCTCTTGAGCCTACCATTTTTCCATTTTCATATATTGCAGTCGAGTTAATTTGTAGATATTTTACTTCACCATTTTTTGTAATAATTCGCCCCTTATAATCTTTATAAAAACCATCTTTAATTAATTTTTGAAGATACATTTTTGATTTTTCCATATCATCAGGATGGACGATATCTGAAATTGTAAGTTCTCTTAATTCTTTTTTAGGATGTCCTAATAATTTTTGTGCAACAGGATTAGATTCTACTATTTTTCCTTCATTATTTATAATAACAATGGCATCGCTTATATTTTTAAAGAGGTCTTTATATTTTTTATTAGTGGTTTCAAAATCTTCTTCTATATTTTTAAGTTTTGTAACATCATTCAAAGTTCCTTCAAAAGTGACGAGTTGATTATTTTCGTCAAGAGTTGGAATACCTTTACATCTTACATAAATAGGACGACTCTTTTTAGTAATCATTCTTGCGGTATGATCCAATTTAACTCCTGTCCTTATTGCAGCATAAATTTTTTCTAATAGCAATGGTAAATCTTCGGGATGAACAAAATTCATTAAATCTTTTATACTAGGACTTGGGTCATTTAATTTGAAGTCATACATATAATAAATACTATCTGACCATTGTATTCTTTGAAGAATAGGCTCGTATTTCCAGTTTCCAATTTTTCCTAATTTTTGAGCATCTTCCAGTTGGACTTTAGTTTCTTCAACAGCTTTTTGTGCATTCTGTAAGTCAGTAATATCCTTACCATATAATGTTACTCCAAAAATTTCACCTTTATTATCTTTCATTGGAGAGAGGGTAACAATATCCGTTTTCTTTACATCATCATCTATATATTTTTTTTCTAAATGCAATGTCTTACCTGCTAGTGCCTCGTTATAATGTCCTATCCATAATTCCCTTAAAGATTCTTTTTGAGCAAGCATTACTTTTCCAATTTCAAGTTTATCCATTTGAAAAAGTTGAGGCAATTTTTTAAAAGCTTCCTTATTAAAATCCAAAAGTTTGTATTCCTTATCTATGGCATATATTTTATCATTGGTACTATTAAGTATCGCTCTTAATTTACCTTCGCTTTCGATTAAGTTGTTTTTGATTTGACTTTCTTCGGTAACGTCCTGCATCGTTCCAAAAATCTTAGTGACTTTGCCATTTTCAATATAAGGTTCGCCTATACCACGACCATATATAATATTCCCTTTTTTTGTGACAATCCTAGATTTTATATCATAAGATTCTTTCTTAGCAATACATTTTAGAGCTTTATAAAATATATATACATCATCAGGATGTAACATTTTAGTTAAGTCTTTAGATGACAAAGGATCTTCAATAAGAGGAATTTCCAACATCTTATAAATGGAATCAGACCATTTAAATTTTTCCGTAACCATATCAAATTCCCAAAAGCCTAGCTTGGCTAACTCTTGTGCTTTTAATAATTGTACTTCTCTTTTTTCTAATTTTTCTTTATTATTTTTTTGATTAGTTATGTCTTCAATAAAACCAATTTGATAATTGATATTTCCCATTCTTACAAGCGACCTCGTCGCTGCTCCCCAAAATATTTTTCCGTTCTTAGTTTTATATTTTTTTTCAACTCTAAAGCTTTTAATCTTTCCATTAGCCATTAATTTCATTTGTTTTTTTATGGCTTTATCATCTTCGTGATATATGATTTTTTTTCTATCCACCTTATATAATTCATCAGATGAATATTCAAACATCTCACATGTTTTTAAATTAAAAGCTTTTAATTCTTGAGTTTCAAATATTCGAATAGTAACTCCGAAAGGACTATTTTCAAAAACAGTCGTGAATAGTTTTTCATATTCTAATAATTCTTTTTGGACATAAGGTTTAGATTCAAAAGGTGTAGATTGAAATACAACAGATGTGATTGTTTTATTTTTGTCTTTGGTAGGATATATTTTAACTATATCAGTATGTTTATTATCTCCAATAAGATAGGGTTGTTTATATTCAATAGTCTCTCCTTTGAATGCTTGGTCAATTTTTTTAAGCAAAGCAGTTGTTCCAATTTTAGGGATAAACTTCATCCCTAATTCTAATTTATCTAAACCCAATACAAATGAAAATTGCTCCGAGGTTGGGTTAAAATAAAGTAATTCGTAGTTGGTTCCAATGATAAGTATTTTATCAGGAGACTGATTGAATATATCAGAAAGATTAGGTTGTATTGATTTAGATAAGTTCATATTATTAGGATAGGAATATGAGTATAAAATTATAACAATGCTTTTACGGACAGATTAACTTTCAACTTCTTGCTCTTTGAGCATTCTGTAAATCGTAGATTTACCGATGTCTAATTTTTTAGCTACAAATAAAACATCGTTGTCATATTTTTCTAAAAAATGAAATATGATTTTTTTATTAAAATCTTTTAATGACATTTCATTTTCCAAAAACGCACCTTTACCTCTAGGACTATTGAATTGAATATCTTCTGCCAAAATATTTTCACCCTCAGACATCGCAATCCCTAAATCAATAATTGCTCTCAATTCTCTTACATTCCCATAGTAATTATGTGACAGCAATTTTTCTTTAGCTTCTTTGGTTAATAATTTTTTAGGTAATTTATTATTCTTACAAAAATCAACTATAAAAAAATCAGCTAAAAGAAGAATGTCATTTCCCCGCGCTCTCAACGGAGGAAGCTCGATCGGCAAACCTAATAATCTGTAATATAAATCTTCTCTAAATTTTCCATCATCAACTGCTTGAGCCAAATTACGATGACTAGCTACAATTAACCTCGCATCAAATTTTATAACTTCAGTTCCACCGACTCTTGTGATTTCTCTTTCTTGCAATGCTCTTAGAATTTTGGCTTGTAATGAAATATCCATTTCAGCAATTTCATCCAAAAATAAAGTTCCTTTATTCGCTAATTCAAAGTATCCAATCTTTCTAGCATTCGCTCCCGTAAATGCTCCTTTCTCATATCCAAATAATTCACTTTCCAATAACTCTCTAGGAATGGCACTTACATTTACAGCTACAAATTTTCCTTTAGCTTGATTGGAATTATAATGAATGGTACGAGCAACTATTTCTTTACCTGTTCCTGTCTCTCCTTGTATCGTAACTGAAATATTAGTTTTGATGGCTTTAACAATCAACTTATGTACACGTAATATAGGTTTACTTTTACCTATGAAATTTTTATTTAAAGAGTATCTATCTCCCAACTCATCTTTTAAGAAATCAATCTCTTCTTGAAGTTGAAGTTTTTCTTTTAATCTCCTGACGGTAAGTTGAAGTTTATTTTTAGTTTCTTCATCTTTTACAATATAAAGGAATGCTCCAGCTTTCATAAAATCTACAGCTACAGAAATATTCTTTTGCCCTGAAAGAGCGATGATACCAATATTGGGATTATATTCTTTGATAGATTTCAACAACTCCAAACCTGTCATATCCGAGAGGCTATAATCAATAGTAACTAGAATTGGATTTAGGTATAAATGCTCAATGCATTCTTTGCCTGTTTTGAATACATGCACTTCATGTTCTGGATTGAGTTCCAAAACGTATTTGATTATTTTTATGTGCAAAGGATCATCCTCAACAATAAAAACTTTTTGAGATGAAAACTTTCTTTTCATTTCTGCGTGGTCAGAATATTTTGTTAATAATAGGTTTCTTGAAGTACTCGTTAATTGAATTTGCTCGATTGTGGGGATATAAGCGTCACAATTTAAGATTGATTTTTGGATAAAAAAAATCATATATGAATATAAAAATGCTCGACTGTCCTTTTATTTGTTTATAAAAAACTAATAGTCAGTCTCTTAGACATAAGAATATATTTTTATTTAAATTAAATAATAATATTTCAACCTCTTTTAATATATTTTTTTCTAGATATAAATGGGTCACAATCTTTATTGTTAATTTTTCTTACTTCTTTAAAAAACTAATTTTAGGCAAAGCGTTTGATAACTATAAAGCGTATCCTAATATTTTAGGATTTAAAATAGACTTATTACTCTTTAAAATTGCTTCTCTGAGATTCAGATTTTTTTGATAGTTTTTCTAAAAAAATCATTGAATAGTCCTTCTATTGAATTATTTTTTAGGAAAAATAGCGAAAAAAGATGTTTTCAGAGAAGTGATTTTTAAAGGGTAACAAGTCTAAAAGACACACCTTTTATTACCTCTAATAATTCTCCCCTTCGATTTCTAACACTATCCAAACATCTTCTATATAACTTTAATTAACCATGATAAGTACTTGGTCAAAACATTTCAATATGTTTTAAGCCAAAGTATTTGCTAACTATACCGCCCTAGTATAGTGAAAAAAAATAATAAAAATGTCTAAATTTTATGTTTTATCCTTAGGGGAATTTATCCACAAAGAAGGTGTCGAAATCACCTTAGAATCATTCGCTGATTTATACTTTAATGTAACTGCTAAGCATCAAAAACAATTGAAACTTGGAATAGTTACGAAAGGAACTTTAGTTGATTTTATAAAAGAAAAATCAACTCAACTGAAAATTGATCATGTCCTTGATATCATTCCTTGGAGTGAGCAGGAAATGATAGAAAATTGTTACACCGAAGCTTCTATTATGTTGCTTCCTTCAACTGATAATATTTCAAAATTAGTTTCAGAGGCTTTTTCATTTGGATTGCCTGTTGCTTGTTATGATACTGAACAAGTTGATGAAATCGTCGATTCATCTTGTGGAATGATGATAAGACAAGGAAGTTTCCAACAAAACATTTCCAACTTTTCAGAAATATTAAGAATGCTTTATTTTGATCCAGAAGCGAGAAAAATTTTAAAGAAAGGAGCTAAGAAAAAATATGAAATGTTATTTTCTTGGGGATATTCTAAAGCTTCGTAAGGCATTTATAAATTTATATAAAAAGAAAACCAAAGAACCAATTTTTAACATAAGGATTAAGTTATCTCGAATTTTCAAAATTGAAAATTCGGGATTTTTTTTTTGTAAATGTAAATGTGAATGTATTGTTATATGGTTTTCTCTATCTCAATTGATAGAGATAATTATTCTTATGCAACAATTTAAAGCGTTCTTCACTACAGTTTAAAACATATAAATGCTTCCGCCCTTTCAGGGCAAAATATTTAGTGATTTTTTGGTTCCAAATGATTTCATGTGGTTGTCCTTAAAGATTGAATGTAGTTTGTTTAATCATAGCCCCACGTTTTAACGTGGGGAATAAAACAAAAATAAAAGAGGCTTTAGCCATACATCAATCTTAGTGTGTGGCTAAAGCCAAATTTAATTTTATTTTTCACCGCCTTAAAAGGCGGTGCTATAAATAGACTTGTTACTATCTTTTTGACCAAACATAAAAATTCATTTTGAATCTATTTTTTTAAAACCTATAGAGTCTGAAAGACTCCAAACAATAGCATATGGGCAACGCCCTATGTATAATAACAATACATTTACGTAATCTCTGAAAGAGCGAAAGCACTCAAGTTAAGATTTTAGAAAGCAATGCCTTTTGCTATTTCATTAAACTCCGTTAGAGTTAAGTACTTGGACATAAGTAATCAGGTATTTTGACCGAGGCTATTTTTTGTTTAATCGAGGTATAAAAAACGGAGCTACCCCAACGGGTAGTGAGTAT
>JALZVK010000111.1 GCA_023301005.1 Saprospiraceae bacterium
CTTGGTGTACAGCATTAGCTTCTGTTATAGTAGCTCTTCTTTCAGAACATTCAAGCCTTTCAGATGGTACTATAGAAGAAGTTGGATGGGCAGTTGAAGATCTCTGTAATGATTTGACTACACCATAAAAATTTTAACTATTTAAAGTCATAAATAAATGGATTTAATACTTAACTAAAAAATCCTTTGTTTTCAAGATTTCTGTTATTAAAATAAAATAGTCCATTTACTTTTTTTTAACTTTTAAAAAATATAAAAAATGAAAAATTTAATTTTAGTGATTTTTTTCACTCTTTCCTCAAGTTTAATATTTGCTAATATTACTACTAATAATGAGAATTTACTTTCAATTGATTATTTAAGTCTTGAAGAGGTACAACTAACCCAAGATTTTTCTAATGAATATGTTTTTGAATATGCAAATCCTTGGTGTAAAGCATTAGGTGGTATTGTGGAAGCTCTTCTTTCAGAAACAGACTTGGAAGGAGCAACTATAGAAAACGTTGTGGATGCAGTTATAAGTGTTTGTAATGAACTTACAGCGGCACCTTAACATTGTACATGTTGTTAATTTTCAGAGCAAAAAATTTTAACATAAGTATTTTAAAATTTTTCTTTGAATTTTAAACCAACAAATACTCCAACACATTTGTGAGAAAAGTAATTTTCAAGTAAAGTTTTTGTTGGAGTTATTTTAAAAAAAAATTATGTGAATCGGGGGTAACTCTACTTATCCTCGATTCATATATATTATTCATTTCATACACTTATCTAAATATGAAAAATACATTTTTTTTATTACCAAAAGTAGTAATTATCCTTTTAATAGTTCTTATTCCAAATTTACTTACTGCTCAAGATTTATCTGGAAAGGCAACTTACATAGTTCAAAGTACTTTTTCCATTACGAAGCAATTAGAGGGAAATGCGAAAGCTACAGAAAATTCTGATGTTAAAAATATATTTTCAAAAGTAGATGAGCAATCAAAAAATACAGATTTAATTGAATACACTTTGTTATTTGAACAGGATAAAACTTTATTTTTTTTTAATGAAGAAATGGAATCTGATGGTGATAATAAATTTAATATTGCACTTATAACAGCTAAAGGGATGGGAGAAATCTATTTTGATATTAGAAAAGACGAAATATTTCATCAGAAAGATATCTATGGAAAGAAAGTAATAATTAAAAAGACATCTAAGGATTATACATGGAAATTAGAAAATGAAACTAAAAATATAGGTGATATGAAATGTTATAAAGCTACTACTACTCAGAAAGTTTATAGGAAAAATGGAAAACATAAAACTAAAATAGTAGAGGCTTGGTATGCACCAAGTATATCAATTAGTAGTGGTCCACTTGGATATGCTGGATTACCTGGATTAATTTTAGAACTTAAAGATGGAAAATCATTTGTATATAAATTAAATAAAATAACCTTTGATTTAAAAGATATTTCAAAGATTAAAAAACCCAAGAAAGGTAGAATAGTTTCAATAGAGGAATATTATGAATTAAGGAGAATAGCATCTAAAAGAAAGAGACAATAAAGTTTATTAAACTAAAATTTAAAAATTGGCTTTCTTCCTATTCGATTTTATTAGAAATCAAACAAATTATATTTAATAATTTTAAAATGAAAACTAGCAAATATTTATTGTTATTATTTTTAATAATATATATAGGTTCAACTTCTTTTTCTTCTTTATTTGCACAAAATATAGTTTTAAAAGGAGTAGTAACTGACTCTACATATAAACCTCTTGAGTTTGCGAATGTCATAGCAAAACCTTATGATAAAAATATTAATCTTTCATTTTCTTTGACAGATAATAAAGGGAATTATAATCTGAAACTAGTTAAAAATAAGAGCTATTCGATTGAAGTGAGTTATTTAGGATATAGTCCAATTATATTTTTATTAGATTCAACCTTTCAATCAAAAAGTAAGAATTTTATATTAAGAACATCATCAAATGAACTTGAAGAAATTGTAGTTGTATATAAGCTGCCTGTTGGGTATAATAATGACACTCTAATATACGAAACAGACGTTTTTGTCAATGGTTCAGAAAGAAAACTCAAAGAAGTTTTAAAAAAATTACCAGGTGTAGAAGTAGATAGAGAAGGAAATATTACTGTTCATGGAAAAAAGATAGATAAGATATTAGTGGAAGGAGAAACATTTTTTAATGGAGGTTCAAAATTAGCAGTAGAAAACATACCGGCAGATGCAGTAAATACGGTGGAAGTTATTGACAATTATAACGAAATCGAATTTTTAAGTGAGGTCTCAGAAAGTGATGAACTCGCTATGAATATTACTTTGAAAAAAGATAAAAAGAATTTTCTTTTTGGAGATATTAATGTAGGAGGAGGAATTGAAAACAGATATTTATTGCATCCTAGTTTATTTTATTACTCTCCAAAATCCAATTTCAATTTTATTGGAGATATTAATAATGTTGGAGAAAAAATATTTACATTAAAAGATTTTATTAGTTTCGGAGGGGGGCTAGGAAAGTTAATTACAAATCCAACTTCTTTTATACAAAACTCTACAGGAGAACTTTTTTCTTTTTTTGAAACTCAAGATGTTAAAAGTAATAACAATATTTTTTCAGGGTTAAGTTTCAAAAGAAATATCAATTCTAAATTAGATTTAAATAGTTATTTTATTTTTTCAAAAAACAACACACTTCAAGAAGAAGTCAGGCAAAATCAATATTTGAGTGACTCTTTGACTACTTTGGAAAATAGAATTTTAAATGATGAGTTAAAAAATAATTTAGGTATCTTAAAATTTTCTTTGGATTATGTTCCGAAAAAAAATGTAGATGTTTCATATAATGTTTCATTAAAAAAATCAATCAACAAAAACAAAAGCAATTATCTATCTTCAACTCTTGATAGACAAAGTTTTATAGATATTGAAAATCAGTTTGAGAATATCTCCTTTCTTCAAAATTATGAGTATCATCAAAAGAAATCTAAAAAATATTCAAACTCTTTTATTTTAAATCATCATTTGAAAAATGAAAATGGAGAAAAAAATTGGTTTACAGATAATGAAGGTGTTGCATTTATTTTACCTCTTCAAGATTCCATTTTGTTTGATATCTTTCAAAATAAAAATGTTAATCGTCATCACGTTGACGGTTTATGGAAACACTATTTTATTTTAAATAAAAATAGACATATTTACTTTACAGTAGGTAATAATTTCTATAATCAAAAATACATCACTACAGAAACTCAAGAAACAGCTAATGGAGAGATTATAGATTTTCATGATGAAGGATTTGGTAATGATGTTAATTTTCGATTAAATGATTTTTTTCTTCAATTGGATTATAAATTCAAATATGGAATCACAACTACAAAGGTTGGACTTACCCCTCATTTTTATTTTTGGAAAATAAAACAAAGTGAAACTTTTGAAAAAAGTAAAATGGTACTTTCTCCCAATTTAAAATCAGAAATAAAATTCAGTAAGTCAGAAAAACTAGAATTCAATTATCGACTTGTAAGTAATTTTTCTGATGTTTCTTTCTTTTCAAGCCGATTTTTTCTTCGTAATTTTAATTCTCTCTTTCTCGGTAATCCTAATTTAGAAAATGAAATATCTCATCAAACTTCTTTATATTATAAAAAATACAATTGGTTTTCTAATTTTGATTTCAACACCTACCTATCTTTTGTCAATAAAACGAAAAGAGTTAGAAATGAAAATTTGAATTTTGGAATCGTCCAAATATCAATACCTAGTTTAGTAAGTACTCCAAGAAGGAATTTGGTTTGGAGAACAAAATTTAGAAAAGGAATTAAAAAAGTGAGTTTTACTTTGAAATCAAATATTAGTATTTCTCAATTCTACCAATCAATAAATTCTCAAGAATTTAAAACTAGAAGAAACACAAATACACTTGGAATTTCATTTGAAACTAATTTTAAAAAGCATCCAAATATTGAAATTGGATTTGACCAAACTTTTCAAAATTATAATACCGAGTTGTCCAATTCCAAATTCAAAAAGAGCGAATTATTTATAGGTGTTAATCATACCTTTTGGAATGATTTTATTTTTTCATTTGATTATGAAGGAACTGATTTTTCAAATGATTCAGGTAGTCAGTCCAAATATGGAATAGGAAATACCACTTTATTTTATCAAAAGGAAAATAGTCCTTTGGGTTTTGAAATTAAAGTTTTGAATATTTTTAATGCTAAAGAAAAAAGACAAGCCACTTTTTCTGATTCAATTATTTCTGATTTTAGTACAGTCATCTTACCACGAATTTTTCTTTTTTCAATTAGTTATAAACTTTAGATTTAAGTTTCCTCTATTTTTTTTAATTCACATTTCTTAATACTCTGCAAGCGTCTATATTTTATCTAACTTTGTTTTGTGAAACACAATTCCATTTCCATCATCTTACCCGTTTTCAATGCTGCACCTTTTTTAGCAGCATGTCTCGAAAGTATCCAAAATCAATCTATCAACGATTGGGAGTTAATTGCAATCGATGATTTCTCTACAGATTCGAGTTGGGAGATTTTAAATTCCTTTAGAGCAAAATTTCCTTTGCAAGTTCAAGTTTTTAAAAATAAAGAAAAAGGAATTATTCCCGCACTAGGATTAGCCTACTCCAAAAGTCAAGGAGAATATATCACTCGAATGGATGCTGACGATTTGATGGAAAAAACAAAATTGGAAACGCTCAGAAATATTTTAATAGAAAATGGAAAAGGATTTGTGAGTACAGGTTTAGTAAAATATTTTTCCGAGACTTCGCTCGGTGATGGTTATAAAAAATACGAAAAGTGGTTGAATGATTTGTCAATGGAAAATAAAAATTACAATGACATTTATAAGGAGTGTGTCATACCTTCTCCTTCGTGGATGTGTCATCGAGATGATTTCGAAAAGTGTGGCGCATTTTCAAATTCGCAATATCCAGAAGATTATGATTTGTGTTTTCGTTTTTATAAAAATAATCTCAAAGTCGTAAGTGCTAAAAAAGTGATTCATCATTGGCGCGATTATTCCAATCGTACTTCACGTACTGACCCTAATTATGCGAATCCAAATTATTTTGATTTGAAATTGCCTTATTTTTTAGAATTAGATTTTGATAAAAATAGACCTTTAGTAATTTGGGGCGCAGGGACGAAAGGGAAACATTTAGCAAAAAAATTAAATGAATTAAAAATTCATTTTTATTGGGTCTCTAATAATGATAAGAAAAATGGTAAAATGATTTATGATATTAAGGTGGAGCATTTTGATAAAGTGGAAACTTTGGAAAATCCACAAGTTATTATTTCCGTAGCATCACCTGAAGGTCAAGTTGAGATTTTGAATTTTTTTAAAAATAAAAACTTAGAATATTATTTTTTCTGCTAACGGTGAATAGATTCTATCCGCAAGTTTTAAAAAACAACATCATCTAAAAAAGCACATAATAAAAACAGTTGAACGATAATCAAATTATACCTCAGTTAAAGGAAGGAAATGAAATCGCCTTTAAAGAGTTGGTGGATACTTTTCAAGAGAAGGTGTTGAACACCTGTTTAGGTTTTGTGCCCAATAAGCATGATGCGGAGGATATTGTTCAAGATGTTTTTATAGAAGTGTTTCGTTCTATTGGCAAGTTTCGAGGAGATGCAAAATTGTCAACTTGGATTTATCGAATTACAACGACAAAATGTTTGGAACATATTCGCTCAAAAAAACGTCAAAAGAGAAAGTCTTTTTTTCAATCACTTATAGGTATGCATGAAAATGCGGATAGAATAAAGGTGTACGATTTTAATCACCCTGGAGTTTTATTAGAAAATCAAGAACGAGCGAAAATACTTTATGAAGCTATTGAAAAATTGCCAGAGAATCAAAGAGTTGCATTTACCTTACACAAACTTGAAGGATTGAGTTATCAAGAAATAACAACGATTATGGAAACGAGTTTGTCATCAGTAGAGTCGTTGATGTTTCGAGCCAAAAAGAATTTGAAAAAATCGTTAGGAGATTTTTATAAAAAGAATATGTTATAAAATTTAAAAAAATAAAGCGCAAGTTTTCTTTCAAAGAAAACTCAAAAATATAGATAGAAAAACATGAAAGATAAAAAATTCAATATCGAAGAAGAAGTCGAAAAAACAATGGGAAGCATTGATGAGATTCAACGTGTGGAAGGTAATCCATTTCTTTTTACTCGTATCCAAGAAAGACTTCGACAAAAAGAAAATGGTGATGTTGTAACAATACCTTCACGGGTTCCTGTTTGGCAACTAGCTATGGTTGTTAGTTTGTTTTTTATAAATGGATTGGCGTTGATGCAGTCTGGTTATTTTGATATGGAATCCAATGTCGCAGTTGAAGAAGTAGCGGATGAAGATTGGTTGGTCAATGGCGAAGAAGATGATTTGAATTATATCAGTTGGATTTATGAAAACCATAAATAAGATTAAGATGAAAAATACAAAATGGTTAATAGGTGCATTGGTGTTGATGAATTTAATTTTATTAACAGTGTTGTTTTCTTTTAAACCAAAAGCATCACATAGTGAGAGAGGTGAAAAGAAATTCTTTTTAACAAAAAAATTAGATCTCTCTGAAGAACAAAAAGTCAAGTTTAAAGATTTGCATGAAGCATTTGTTAAAGATGTTCGTGAAGAATATAAATCGATTCGGGAAATGAAAAAGGAAATAATAGAAGTTATTTCGTCTGAAAATCCTGATACTATAAAAGCTCAAAATATTGCTGCTGAAATTGGACGCAAGGAAGTGGCAAAAGAGCAAATGATGATTAATCACTATTTAGCTTTGCAAGCAGAATGTACACCTGAACAACGTCTAAAACTTAAGAGCGCATTTCAGGAACGTATGTCTCGTTCAGAGAAGAAATGGAAAGAAAGAAAGAAAAGGAGAGACAGTAAATAAGAGTATCTATAGTAGGGTTATTTTTTTAAAATTTAAAATTTAAAAAACATGAAAAAGAATATTTTAATATTGATGTTAGGTTTATTAATTACGGCAATCGCTTTTGGTCAACGCCATCATAAAGGTAAGAAGGCAAACCCTGAACTGAAAAAAGAGATGAAAGCCTACATTGATAAAAATGTAAAACCTGTGTTACAAAAAGCACAGCATGAAATGGATTC
>JALZVK010000112.1 GCA_023301005.1 Saprospiraceae bacterium
AAAGTATGTTTTATTTTAAAAGCTGCCAAAAATAAGAAAATAAAAGTGAATAAAGAAAAAATAATTTCATCAATTGCATTACAAACTTTTAAAATTGAAGCAGATGCTATTAACGCTCTTAAAGATAGTGTTAATGCTAATTTCTGTAAATGCGTAGAAACTATTTTTCAGTCTAATGGACGACTTATAGTTACTGGGATTGGTAAGAGTGCTTTGATTGCTCAGAAGATTGTAGCTACGCTAAATTCGACAGGAACACCTTCTTTGTTTATGCACGCTGCCGATGCGATTCATGGTGACTTAGGAATGGTACAATCTGATGATATGGTATTGTGTATTTCTAAAAGTGGAGAAACGCCTGAAATTAAAGTTCTCGTTCCTCTTGTAAAAAAACTAGGTAGTATGATGATAGGAATGGTCAGCAATAAGAATTCCTTTTTGGCAAAACAAGCAGATTTTATTTTACATACACCTATAGATAAGGAGGCGGACCCCAACAACCTTGCTCCCACAGCAAGTACTGCCGTACAAATGGCAATGGGCGATGCGGTTGCTTCTTCGTTGTTGGCATTGCGAGGTTTTAGTCCAAATGATTTTGCGCAGTATCATCCTGGTGGAGCTTTAGGAAAACAATTGTATTTGAGAGTACATGATATTTATCCGATGAATGAAATGCCTTTTGTTTTGGGAAATGAAAATATCAGAAATACAATTATCGAAATGACTTCTAAACGGCTAGGCGTTACTGTAGTCGGAAATGAAAAAAATGAAATTCTAGGTATAATCACCGATGGTGATTTACGTAGAATGTTACAAAATGAAAAAGAAGTAGAACATCTTCGTGCTAAAGATATTATGACTAAAAATCCTCTGACTATTGAGAAAGATGAAATGGCAATTAAAGCATTGGAAATGATGCGCTCAAAAAGTATCACTCAATTAGTGGTTGCTGAAAATGGAAAGTATGTAGGAGTGATTCATTTACATGATTTATTGCGGGAGGGTTTGGTTTAAAAATTATCTAAGAACCAAAATTAATGAGTATGATTTTTTTTTACCGCAGAGTTAATAAGGAGTTAGCACGGAGTTACACAGAGTTTTTCGACAAACTCTGTGTAACTCTGCGACAACTCTTTTTTAACTCTGCGGTAAAAAAAATAAGTTTCTTCATCCTCCTCATTTTTATGTCTTGCTCCACTGAAGAAAAAAAAATAACTCCAGCCTTCTATCATTGGCAAACCAACTTCTCCCTTACCACTTCCGAAAAAGAATACCTCGAAAATTTTCCCATCAAAAAAATCTATGTCAAATTTTTTGATGTCGATTGGAATGCTTCAACCAACGAGCCGATGCCTATGGCAGAAGTCATTTTGGATGATATGGATTTAGAAAATATCGAAATCATTCCCACAATATTTATTACCAATCGAAGTCTGAAAAATTATCCTTTAGAAAAAATAGAAACGTTAGGAAAAAATATTTCCGATAAAATATTTTTCATCAAAAAAGATATAAAAGAAATTCAGATAGATTGCGATTGGTCAGAAACGACTAAAGAAAAATATTTTCGACTTTTAGATTTTTTTAAAAAAGAAACATTTGCGAAGCGAATAAAAATAAGTGCAACAATAAGATTGCATCAAATAAAATATTACGACCGTACAGGAGTGCCACCTGTGGACAAAGGAATGTTGATGTTTTATAATGTAGATGATGTAAAAGATTATGAGACTAAAAATTCAATACTTGATCTCGCAATTGCAAAACAATATATTTACAATTTTGAAAAATATCCGTTGGACTTAGATGTGGCGTTGCCTATTTTTTCATGGGGCGTACTTTATCGAGAAGAGAGCATGTTGAAATTGATAGCGCACTTACGACCTGAAGATTTAGCTGACGAAGAATTTTTTTTACAAAAAAATAAAACGAATTTTGTGGTGAAAAAAAGTACGTATCTTAACGGAAGATATTTATATGCTGATGATGAAATTAGATTAGAAACTATTTCATTGGAAACTTTAAAATCAGCAGCAGCACTTTTAAGCCCTGAAATAAAAAATCCAGATGTGACAGTTAGTTTTTATCATTTGGATACGACTACGATTAAATACTACCCCTATGAGAAACTTCAAGATGTTATTCGAATTTTTGGAGAACAATAATTTTTTTAGATATCGAATATCGAACAAGGAACAAGGAATGATGAAGTTTGACGAACGTACTTGTTTGTTGTATTCAAAGGTATTCGACAAACTTCGAAATTTGAAATTCCTTGTTCGATATTCGATATTCAAAAAATATCCAAGCACTTTCAATTTTGCATTCTCCACTTTCCTGATTACGCTATGTCTATGCCTTCCTTTGCAAGTGTCCAAAGGTTGCGGACCGTTGCAACTCGTCTTTGAAGGTTACACATTTATCAATCCTAAAATAGTAAATACGGAAGCGACTTATGCGCCGTACTTTTTACGATTTAATGATTTATATAATTCTTATGATTCGTTGCAAGCTGTACAGACTGATGATAATTTGAAAGAATGGAATGAACGATTTTGTGATGCTTATACGATTCCTGAATTGCGAGCAATCATTTATAAAGCGACAGTCCAAGATATGAAACTGTTGCGGAATGCAGCTAATGATAAAAAAACAAAACTACCTGCGAAGTTTAATAACAATGACTTTGCATATCATTTAACTGAAGAAAAATGTATCGAAGTTATTGAGTATTTGATTTATGCAAAACAATGTGAACCGCATGTAACCACTTCAGGAGATGTTTGGGCTGCGCCAAAACGAGATGCTGTTGAAATTCAAAAAATGATGGAACGAGGCAGACGTGCATTTATGAAAACAAAATCTCATTATGTACGATTGCGATATACATATCAGATTATTAGATTGGCACATTATGGGAAAAGATATGAGGAATTGTTGAAGTTGTATGATAAGTTGATGCCGAAGGTACATGCTAATCCGAGTTTGATTGATTATTGGATTATGGGACATAAAGCGGGAGCGTTGTTGAAATTGGGAAGAAGGGTGGAAGCGTCATATTTGTATTCTTTGATTTTTGCGAACTGTCCGAGTAAGCGACAAACTGCGTTTCAAAGTTTTTCCATAAAAAATAATCAAGAGTGGAAAGATTTAATGTTGATGTGTAAGAGCGATGATGAGCGAGCGATGATATATACGATTCGTGCGAATGATGATACAAGTCGAGCGGTAGAGGAGATGTCTCATATTTATAATTTGGATCCGCTGAATGAAAATTTAGAATTATTGATGGTGAAGGAAATTTTCAAATTGGAAAAAGATTTATTGGGAATTGATTTCAATGATAAAAAAAGAAGAAACAAAACGTATTTTAAAACACCTCGAAAAGAGGTTGGGAAATACCATGAACGATTAAGAGATTTTGCCAAAAAATGTATTAAAGAACGACAGGTAGACAATCGAGATTTTTGGAGAGTAGCGGAAGGTTATTTGACTTTTTTAGGTGGTGATTATTATGAGTCGGAAAAAACATTTCGACATGTCAAAGAAACTTTAGAACGTCCTAACAAAGAATTGACGGAGCAATTGGAAGTCGCTGAGTTGGCTTTGAAAATTGCACAAATGGATTCTAACTTAGATAGTGAAGATGAAAATGAAATTGGAAATATTATTCGAGACAATCCGCACTATTGGAAGTATAAAGATTTTCCAGATTATATGAATGATAAATTATATCATGTTTTTGAGAAGTCAGGGGAGAAGGGGAAATCATTTAGAATTCGTTATCCATTTAGAGCATTGCAAATGAATCCTGATTTGGAAATCATCGAAGACTTATTGGAAATATGTAGGAAGGAAAATAAAAGTAATTTGGAAGCTGCGCTAGTCAAAAAAGATAATTTGATCACCATCGAAAATGACTTAATCAAACTCAAAGGAATTACTTTTTTTAACAATGGAAAAATCGAAGCGGCAGCAGAAATATTTGGGAAGCTACCTCGAAATGAATATGATGAAAAATTTAATCCTTTCCATGAAAATATAATTGACGACCCCAATGAAATTATTTTGGATACCACGTTATACGATAGAGTAGGAGTGATAGGAGAACTTTTGGATTTGGAGTATAAAGGTCGTGCGCACTTGCTAACTGATGGTGCAGTTTCATTTTATCAATTAGGAAATGCATATTATAATATGAGCTACTTTGGTAATTCATGGCAAGTGTTGGACTTGTATAGAAGTGGTGCTAATTGGAGATATAGCAGCAAGGGGAATAATTATTACACGTCAGAATCTGACTTAGGGAATCTCGAAAATATGAACTTGGATAAAGCGAAACTTTATTATGAAACTGCTTTGGAAATTGCAAAGGATGATGAACTCAAAGCGAAAGTTTGCTTTATGTTAGCGAAGTGTAGTTTGAATGAATTTTATTTGGATAAGGATACGAACTATGATTCGTATGATGATAAGGTTCCTGTTTTGCCTGAGCAATATTTTAAATATCACAAACGATTGATTGAGGAATTTTCGGAGACGGAATTTTTTGAGGAGGTGATTGAGGAGTGTTCGTTTTTGTATGCGTATAAGTAGAATTGAAAATTGAAAATGAAAAATTGAAAATTGTCTTCTAACTTGGAATTCAAAACTTTATTTTTTTTGTAACTGTTCAGCTTTTATCTTATTCTACCCGATGGTTTTTGATTCATAACAAATTGTCGCTTTACTATAATTAAGGCTTCTCTTTAATCCTGATTTGTGTTAATTTACTCGAATTGATTTTTTTCAAAAATCATAAATTTTCATAAAACCGTTTCATAAAACGATTTACTTGAAAACCATCGGGTAGAGTACTTTTACCTTAAATTATTTAGCACAATATTTCCTAAGTTATTCGAGCGGGATGGGAATGTCAAAAATGGAGGGTTGCGGGTGCCAGCATGGAGGGCGGTCATTTTTTTGACAAGAATTTTGCATACTTTTTTTCGAATGAAAAAGTATGTCGCCGAAGGCAAATGCTTCCACTATTACTTAGTTTAAAGGTTTAGCAATAATTAGAGCTTGTTGGGAAATTACAAAACATAAATATTTTCTAAATACTAGATAGGTTCCGCTTTGTAAAATGAAAAAAATTTTGTACTCTACATACTTGTAGGATTTTATAAAAAAAATTGAATTCCAAGTTAGAAGACAATTTTCAATTGCAAAATGTCGCATCACTCCACCACAGTAACATCCCCCACAAATTGCTCCACCAATCCATCCTTAAATAAAATATCAGCCACATAAATATAAACACCACTATCTACTTTTTTTCCATTGACACGACCATCCCATCCAATCAAATCATTGTTCGGTTGGAAATTTTTATTAGAAAAAACAAGACCGCCCCAGCGGTTAAAAACTTGAAAGTTAATCACTTCTTCTACATCCAATCCTGAGTAAATCGAAAAGTAATCATTGTAGCCATCAGCATCAGGTGAAAAAGCATTTGGAAAAAATACCTTTCGAGTATTATCAACGGTGATAGTAATTTCATCAGTTGCAGTACAACCTTGTTCGTCGGTTGCGACCAATTGATAAGTAGTCGTAGTGGTAGGTGTCGCAATTGGATGGAGGCAATCGGTACAACTGAGTCCACCTGTCGGTGTCCATGTTATATTTTCAAATGGCAAATTCACTTGCGCTTGTATAGGCAACTCAAGACCTAACAATATAATTGCATCAGCATCTAATATTTCAACTTCGAAAGCAAGTGGCGAAGTCAATTCAATTTGGAAAGTTGCTTCGCAACCATAATGATCTAAAATAGAAATCGAATAATCTCCTTCTACTAAAGATTCAAAAAGAGAATTAGGTTGATAAGGTTCGCCATCTATCGAATAGGTGTAAATGCCTGAGCCATTTTGAACATTGTTCACTTCAATCGAACCATCAGCATCGTCAGAACAGAAAGGACTAATCGTTGTAAAATTCGCAGTTATTCCCAAGTCAGGGACAATGGTAAGATTTGTTGTAACAATACTATCGCATAAGTGACTTGCAATCAAACTATCTAAATATATTCCACTCATAGTATAAGTAGAAGTCCCGACTTGCAATTCCAATCCTTGACAAATCGTATCAAAATGTGTAAATAAAATAGGAGTGATAACGATAGGTTTTACATTAGAGATAACTCTACATTTTGGATTGTCAATCGTCATGACGGAGTTAGAAACGATGACTCGATATTCATAACCATCTACTGGAACACCTAAAAATATATCAGCATCATTTTCACCTACCAAATCATTCCAAGTTATTCCTCCATCGGTACTAAGTTGCCATTGGAAATAAGGAGTAGAATATTGTGTACCTACGATATCAACAACTAACGAAGCTGTTTCTCCATCGCAAACAATTGGAATCGAAGTATCAATATTTATCTCAGGTCCACATGCTCGAAATTCAATATTGTCAATTGCCAAATCATTTCCATTGCCACCAGGTGCATTATTTTGAATCGTCAATGTCAGAGAGTTAGTCCCTGGCTCAGATACAAATGTAAATCCATAAGTGTTCCAATCACCATCTTCAGGAATTGGTCCCGTAGAATATTGAACAACTCCATTTATTAAAAAATCAATATTAGGTTTAATCAATCCAAAGTTAGGTTTGATCAAATTAATCACATCAGCAGAGAATTGATAAGTTGTATTTTCACAAAGATTATCGACAGTATTTTCGTAAAAAATACCAGGTTGAAAACTTGCATTGATAACCATCATATAACCATTGGGGTCAGTACTATTATCACTAATATTTACCCAACTAGAATTAGCAAAACTTCCCCATGACGAAGTTTCATTAGTGATAGTATAGAAGCCATCATTAGGTGGAGGACTAGGTTGATAACTATAACCTGGCGCATAACCATTTACATCATTGGGTAAAACTGCAATTGTTCCTGAACCAAAATCACCATCAGTAAAAATATTATCTCCCAATGTCCCATCACAAAATGCGGGAGGACTTATAGTGCTAGTAGGAACTACATTTTCTTTTTCTGTAAGCGTAATGTTAGAAATATTAAAAGGTGCTAGTGTAAGTAGCAAAAGAAAACTGTTGATGTAGCAAAGAATTCGAGTAGTCACTTTTGATAGAGGTTATTAAGTACTTGGACACAAATATCTTGATATTATGACGGCGGATTTTTCTGCTATTTTTCCTTAAAAAATAATTCCGTCCCGCAGGGGATGCAA
>JALZVK010000113.1 GCA_023301005.1 Saprospiraceae bacterium
TATTAGACCAACTAATCAATGAATTAGAGGGGAAAGAAGATTTCGACCAAGTTCGAGATCAACTACTTAAAAGAGGAGTTGAAAGCTTGCTTAAAGCGGAGATGACAGCTCATTTAGGGCATGCTCAAGGATCTAATCCTGAATCAGACAATGTGAGGAATGGATTCTCTAAAAAGACCATTAAAACAACGGAAGGTCCTTATCGGATAAACATACCTCGTGATCGACAAGGTAGTTTCGAACCAGTGATTCTTCCTAAGCATAAAACAATGAGTCAGACACTAGAAGATTGTGTCCAATTATTATATGCTAAAGGAATGAGTAATGCAGATATTATTGATTTTCTAGAGCAAACATATGGAGCCCAATATTCTACTTCGCAGGTTTCTATTATTACCAATCAGCTATTAGAAGACATACGAAAGTGGCAAAATCGACCTTTACAAGATCAGTATGCAGTGGTATGGATAGATGCGATTCACTACAAAATACGACATGAAGGCAAAGTGATTTCCAAAGCAGGGATGATTGTTTTAGGCATTGACATGGAAGGAAAACAAGACATTTTGAGTATCTATATCGTTGAAAATGAAAGTGCTACGGCTTGGAGTACTATTTTAGATGATTTAAAGACTAGAGGTGTTAACGACATACTAATTATATGCTCTGATAACTTAACAGGTTTGCAGAATGCAGTAGATGCCATTTTTCCAAAGTCAATACATCAAATTTGTATTGTACATCAAATAAGAAATTCACTAAAATTTGTTTCTTATAAAGACCGCAAGAAATTAGTAGTAGATCTTAAGTCAATATATCGAGCAGCAAATGAACAAACGGCAAAACAAGCTTTCGAAGTCTTTAAGCAAAATTGGAACGATAAGTATCCATTAGCAGTAAGATCATGGGAGCAAAATTGGGAGCATTTAACGGCCTTTCTTCACTATCCAGCAGAGGTTAGAAAGTTGATTTATACTACTAATATTATTGAAAGTTTTAACGCCAGTTTAAGGAAATTCACTAAAAATAAAAGAGTCTTTCCAACTGATGACGCAGCTCTCAAGTCAATCTACTTAGCTGCGCAACAAATTCGAAAAAAATGGAAGAAGACCCGATACAACTGGGGCCAAATTTATAATCAGTTGTATATCTATTTTGAAAATCGTATTTTGTAATTTCTATGAAAAATGTATCTGATTTTTCTTGAGGAAACACAAAATTTTGGATAAACCCCAGTTTGTGTTAAGTGTAAATTTGTCAATTGTTTATGTCAGATATACAAAGAAGCATATCAACGAATTGTGATATATTGAATTTTTTTAAGAAGGGCTTACATAATTAGGCAACTTTATTTTCTCTTCAATTTTATTAATTATTCATGTTTCTTATTTAATATTCTGCCAAAGGTGTCGCTTTTCTAAGCCAATCGCTAGAAATAGTTACTGTAAAGTGTATCTTTAACTAGTCGTTGGTAAATTTAGAGTGCAGTCTGTTCTGCCACACTAATAGAAATTATAAGTCTTTCAACTGAATGAGAATGCAAATAGTCAAAAAAACAAATGAACCTGAATCAAGTATTGATCCTTACCTGCTGGGCATTAAATCTTCCGACAATCTTGTCTTGAATGAAATCTATAATAAGTTCTTCCCTCTTCTTAAAAAGTTCGTCTTGAATAATAATGGGACGGAAGATGATGCGCAAGATTGTTTTCAAGAGGCACTGATTGCCATATATAGAAGATTGCAAAAAGAAGATTTTGAAATAAAAACCACTTTTAGCACCTATATTTTCAATGTTGGTAAGTTTATTTGGTTCAAAAAAGCTAAAAAGAGGGTAAAATCCTCTTCAATAGAAGATTTTAAGCATGGAGAAGCAGATATGATAGAGGAGTCCCTAGATGCGGAAGAAAAGTATAAACTCTTTAAAAAAGGTATTCTTGCCTTATCCGCTGACTGCCAAAAGGTGTTAAATTACTTTTTTGAAGGCAAAAATTTCAAAGAAATTGCTGAATTTATGCAGTATACAGGGGCAGAATATGCAAGGCGCAAAAAATATTTATGCACAAAATCTCTAACTGAAAAAATAAAATCAGACCCAGATTTTTTAAGTTTTTATTAACTATTACGAATTTAATTGTCACATTCTATCCGAAGTAAACACTATTAGGTGATATTTATTACCTAAAGCCTAATTAAGAATAATGAGTAAAGATATACACGATAAGTTACAAGAATACCTAGATGGGTCTCTATCACCCGATATGAGGTCTGAAATAGAAAATGAGATAAAGACAAATTTGGAAATCCAAAAAGAATATCAATTATTAAAAGATATTGAAACTGAACTTGGCAATCAAGATTTGGAGGTGTTTAAAAAAAAATTGTCCAATGTGGCTAAAAAACACTCTGAAAGTGTAGGAACTAAAAACCAGAGCAGAAAAATATTTAGTTTGCCAAGAAGGGTTCTTTCTATTGCTGCCTCAATTGCAATACTTGTGGCTGGATTTTTATGGGTTCAAAGCAACAACCAGTCAACAGGGTATGATTCAGCTTTAGCGTATTATGATTTCAATGAATTATACAGCGAAGGACTTAAAGGGGATGTTGGGAATCCATCAGAAAAAGAAATGGAACGAAAAGAAGTAATAGATAAAATCAAAAGTAAAGAGTATAACGAAGTTATAGAGTTGTTAAATTCAACGAGCCTAGACGAAAATGAATCGCTATTATTGGGACATGCCTATATCTCAAAAGGGATTAGCGAGGGCAAATTAGGCCATTTCAAAACTGCAATCCTAATAGTTTCTTCTTTGTTACAAAGTGAAAATATTAAAGTAAAAGAAGAGACAGAATGGCTTCTTCTTATAGGTTACTCAAAAGATGTTGAAAAAGAAGCCGAATTCAACCAATTACTCAATAGCATAATCTCCAATAGAGACCATATCTTTTATGGAAAAGCAGTTAAAGTAAAGGAGCAATTAAATAGGTAATTTTATATCTATTAGGAGTATTGTCTAATCAATTTATTGTATTATTAATCAATGAATCGAAGTGTATTTTTATCTTTCATTTTTTTGATTACACCTATATTAGGCTTTGCTATGGGTATCCCAGATGGTTTTCATAGTCACTTAAAAGAAGTCGACATTTCTGTAGAAAACAAGAAGGATTCTTTAGAAGGATTACGGCTTCAAATAAATAAATATCTTGCTAACAACCCCAAACTCTTCGAATTGCATACTGAAGAGACATTCCAGTATTTCTACAAAGTCACCGAAATTAAGAGAAAGCTAAAAAAAGACTTTATTAAATATGGAAATCATAGTCTTAAACTAGCCACTAGTTTAGATTTGAAGGATAAAAGGGTTGCTGACTTAAATTACTGGTTAGGCTTACAATTGAGCCAAGAAAGGAAAATTTATTTAGCCGAACAACATTTATTTAAAGCGCTCGAAATATATGAAAAAGACAAAAATACAGAAGGTAAATTTATAGGATACCTATATTCTAGAATTGGTTTGAATCAAATTTTTAGTGGTAATTCTGAGAAAGCTCTAGATATGCTTGAAAGCGCTGTATTGAAATATAAAAGTGCTAGTGATTACAAACCTTCAGATTTGATATTAGTGTATGATAATATTGGTCTAGCATATTATAATGTGTTGGATCACGATAATGCAATGGTAAACTTTCAAAAAGCTATTGATATTATTAAGGGGGAAGTCAAGACTACTAAGATGGAACTTATGTTAGGGGATGTTTACAATCATATTGGCTCTTCATTTATAAAGCAAAAGAACTATGCAGATGCTTTAATCTATTATTTTAAATCATTAAAAATAAGAAAACGCCTCAATACAAAACCCAACAATCTGGTGTCTGATTCCTATGATGGAATAGGACGCATTCATAGATTTAAAAAGGAGTACAAAATTGCTCTTAAATATCATGAAGATGCACTTTCTCTCAAGGAAAAGTTTTATAAAGGGGACCATGCAGATATTGGATATAGTTACTTTTTACGCGGACTTGTTTATTCTGATAAAAATGACTTTGATTTAGCACTGCAATCTTTCAAAAAATGCATGTCAATTTTAGAAAAAATATCTTCAAAAAAATATCGATTATATTTAGACGCATACATACACCTTGCAAGGACCTATAAAGCGAAAGGTGACCTCGAAATGGCACTAAAGTCTTATGAAGAGATTGTGATATTGAAGAACAATATTCGAAGAGAATACCAAAATACGAACTCTTCATTAAGTGTTATTAACAGTTTTTTACCAACTGAAGATGCACTGTTGACCACATATCAACTATACGAAAAAAATAAAAACAAAAAATATTTAAGTAAAGCATTTTCTCTTTTGGAGGAGAATCAAGCAGGTCGGTTATTAGATGCCCTTCATGCCACAGAAGTCACATCATTTACTAATATTCCAAGAGAGATTTTAGATCTAGGCGACAATTTAAAAAATGAAATTTCTAAAGCTGAAATTAAGTGGTTCGAAGCAAACGGATTAAATGCTAAAAATCAGTCAGAAGCAGTTTCTACTGTCTATGAAAGAGTATTGGAGGCAAAAAGCCAATGGTATAGCTACGTACAGAAAGTAAGAAACAATTACCCTGACTTTTATAATTTAAGATTAAATCCAGAAATTGTAAGCTTAGATGTAATGCAACAGAGTTTCAAATCGTCTCATGAAGCGATACTTGAATATTTTGTTGGTGAAAAACACCTCTTTATTTTAGCTTTTTCAAAAGATGAGATACTCTTTGAAAAGATACGATTAGATTTTCCGCTAAAAGAATGGATAAGTAAACTAAGACTTTTTACATCTTCCAAGAATAAATTTGATGAGTTATCTGGTGATGAAGAGAAAGAACAAACGAGAGAATATGTTGAAATTTCTCATAGTCTTTATAATAAATTAATTGCGCCAATAAAGAGTTCTTTTTTTAAGGAAAAAGATCTTCGTATTATATATGATGGGATACTGGGATACATTCCTTTTGATATACTATTAACTAAAAAGCCAGATATTATCAAGGGTTTTAGATCTCTTGATTACCTAGTAGTTAAGCATAATATAAGCTATGCATATTCGGCTAATTTACTTCACTTATTGAATCAGAAGCAGGCTAAATCCAACAAAAATGTCATTACTTTTTCACCAGATTTTACTACGATAAAAAAAGATTCTTCAGGACATTCAAAATTTGAAGAGTTAAAATATGGTAATCAAGAAATTTCTACAATAGATTCATTGTTTGAATCCCAAATTATTAAAGGCAAAGATGCCAGTGTGCGAACTTTTAAAGAATCTACTGAAGATTATAAGGTCATTCATTTGTCAACACATGGAAATGCCGACGATAGACTTGGTGACTATTGTTATTTAGCATTTAGTGCAACAAATAAAGAGGGAAATAATTATCCATTATATGTTCGGGATTTATACAATTTAGAATTATCTGCCGATATGGTTGTTTTATCTGCTTGTGAGACTGGAATTGGTGAGCTTAGGGAAGGAGAGGGTATTATAAGCCTAGGTAGAGGGTTTACATATGCAGGTGCGAAAAGCATTATTAGCACCTTGTGGAGTGTGAATGATAGAAGCTCTATGGAGATAATGGTGAAATTTTATTCAAATATTAAAAAAGGATTGCAAAAAGACCATGCTTTAAGAAGGGCAAAATTAGACTATTTGAAAGAAACAGTTAAACCTCATCCAGCCTATTGGGCTGGATTTACAGCTACGGGCAATATGTCTCCAGTTCAGTTGGATGAAAAAAGAAGAAGATACTATCCGTACCTTATCCCCTTTATTTTTTTATTTCTAGCTCTATGGTTTGTTGTCATTAAGTTTTAATCTTGCAATAAAGTAGCCTAACTACTATTCCTCACATGGAAAAGATTAATCGTAAATTTGTTTTAGTAAAACGAAGATACCTTAAACGGTTCAAAATTTTCCGTATTTATAGAATCTAAAGAGTGCAGAAAAAAAGGGTATCACGAAGATTCGTGATACCCTTTTCGATATAATTTCAGGAATGAATTTTAGAATCTGTACCCTACAGAAGCTCTACCAAATCCATCAATCCCAAATCCATCTTGTGTAGTAGTGTTGGTTGAATCATTAAATGTGAATTCATCATTAAATGCTCTACCGATACCAAGACCCAATTCAAAAATGATACCTTTTGCTGTAACCCACTTATAGCCACCAGTGAATCCAGCTGTAAATGCGGTTTGTTTCCAACCCGAATCAAAAAGGGAGTCGCTATTGCCGCTTACGGTTCTCTGGCGAGGTCCAAGATATACTCCTGCATACCAAGCATCAGTGCCATCATTTGGTGAAAAGTAATATTTTCCAATTGCCCTAAGTCTGAAACCAGATTTTCTGAGTTCGTCCCCTGTAAGACCTGTTCCTACAATAGTTCCATAATCAGCTCCTATGACTAGCTCTACCCCAATGTCGTCATTAATGAGATACTCTGCGGAGAGATCTGGACTGTTAAATAAAAATCCAATTGGGTTGATTTTAACCTCGAATTGTGCATTTAGAGTAGTAACACAAAAGAGTAAGGCAAAGGTTAAAGTTAAAAAAGATAATTTTTTCATAATACGTCAAACTTTAGTTTTTCCACATGGTGTGGAATGTTTACAATAGATTAATTTCGAACTGCAATATCGTCAAAAGTAGTAGAAATGACAAATGGTTAAAAACTTTGCAAGTTTTGACTTGTTAGGGTCGGCTTGTATCTTCTATTCTGTTATTTTTTAACTACTGTATATGTTAGAATTATACTTTCAGACTTAAGTACATATATACATTTAGCACATGATTTTTACGACAAACTTTAATATATAGTCTTAATTACAACAGCATACAGATTATAAAAAATCATAATGTCTAAGATTATAAATAAGTTTTTAAGTCTGTACTCACCCGATGTACATCAGATACTTTATTAGGATTACTTGCCCTATCAAAACCGATACCCAACCGTTGCTTTTGCAAAGAGATCATTTCCGTCTTCATTAAGAGCAAAGATGTTACTTCCATTTCTGAAAGTTCTGGAGGAGCC
>JALZVK010000114.1 GCA_023301005.1 Saprospiraceae bacterium
CATAGTCTGCGCTATTTGACTTTTTTTTCAAAGAAGTGTCATCAAAAAAAGGGCGTTTTTAGCCGAAATATAATTTCCCAACAAGCTCTAAGTAACGATAAAATAATCTCCCCCAAAAGACGGACTTATTGTTTTATCGTTACTAAGGGACAATATTTTAAAAAAGGCTTTAACTAATAAGTATTGATTTGCGCCAATAGTATATGGAAGGTAAAGTTGCAGCGTTTTATTTGTCCTGAATATTTAAAAAAAGAACAAGAGTTAATAATTTATACAAACTTAATCCTCTAACTTAACTTTTTTCATCAGGAAAAAAGTTGAGTCAGAGGGCTTTAAATGTTTGCGGAACATAAGTAGACTTGTTAATAATTCTAAAATAAAATTCAGCACCTCTGCACCTGTCTGCCGACAGGTAGATTGAAAAATTCATAAGCGCATTCATTGCTGAATAGTTATAATTTGTAAATAAAAACCTATTTTAAAAAAAGCAATAAATAACCAGTTCCCAAAAAAAAGGCAACTCCAATTATCCAAAAAACTTCATCAACAATGTCTAAAAATCTATTCGGATTCTTTTTCTTATCTCGATATCCATTCCATCTAAATATTAAAGTTGAGATAATCATGATTGCCATATATATCCAAAATAATGTTTCGTACTTATATGAAATGATTCCTATGTAAATAAATGCAACAAGAATAGAATATAAGAAACGTCTGAAACCAATATGATTCCAGATGCTTAACAGTTTTTTTCTTAATTCTCTTTCTTTTGTATTCCTCATATAGTGATCACCAATTTCAATTGGCAGATTGGTTAAATTAGTTTTTATAGTTTTACAATTTAATTAAAAAATAAACAAATTCTATCTTTGATATTGAGTAGTATTATAACAATACAATTACATTTTTAATTTCAACTTATAAATGCTTCGCATTTTTATTTTATTTAAAAACAAATAACACTCCATGATACTTTCCACCTTAAGAATAAGAAACTATCCTGAAGACAAACAAGATCAATTCCCTTGGACACTTCCACTAATCAAAAACTTAGAGGAACTCTCCTTTGAAAAAAACATCAGTTTTTTTGTAGGTGAAAATGGAAGCGGAAAATCAACCCTGCTCGAAGCAATCGCTGCCTACACAGAAGTACCATTGGCAGGTAGTTATAGATTGGAAGATGATGAATCATTAGCTGCCGCCAATGCATTAGCAGATTTTTTAAGTTTACGATTTGCAGAAAAAACGCATCATGGATTTTTTGTAAGAGCGGAAGACTTTATAGGTTTTTCGAGAAATATAAAAAACGAAATCAAAGAACTCGAAAAAGAAATCGAAGAAGCAAAAGCCAACTTCCAAGGTGGCGATATGAAATTATTACTAGGCCCAATGGAAGGTGAAAAAAATAATTTCATCAGACGATATACAAAAGACCTCGAAGCGATGTCGCACGGCGAAGGTTTTATGAAATTCTTTACTTCAAGAATTACAGGTAAAGGTTTGTATTTGATAGACGAACCTGAAGCGGCACTTTCTCCAACTCGACAATTGAGTCTGTTATCATTGATTATTGAAAAGGTGAAAAAGACAGGTTCACATTTTATCATTGCTACGCACTCGCCGATAATTATGTCTGTTCCTGATTCTGAAGTTTTTTATTTTCAGGAAGGACAAATATCAAAAGTTGATTATAAGGAAACGGAACATTATATGTTGACGAAATCTATTTTGGATAATCCTGAGAGGGTGATGGGGGAGTTGTAAAAGTAACCGCCAAATTCATTTGGCGGTTACTTTTACCTCCTCAAAAAAAAGGCGTTTTTAGCCGAAATATAATTTTCCAATAAGTTCTAATTTCCAAAGAACAAAAAATAGCAGTTTCTTTACATAGTCAAAACTAAAGAAAAAGAAATAAACAAAAGTTATCATATTTGTTATCAACTCTAAAACAACTTTTTTATAAACAAGACATTATGATTCAAAAAAAAATCACCCTAATTTTTTTTATTGCGATTTGTAATTTTTGCGCTGCGCAAATTGTACCAATTATAAGTTACAATGTAAATAATGTTGGTCAAGTGGAATTAGAGATTGAAGCTCAAGCAGATAAATATTATGTGTTGACTGCACTACATGAACCTAACTCTGGAGTTTACGAATCAGTTACTTCAATTACAATGGGAGTTAATGGAACTTTGATTATCTCCGAACCAGCGGCGGCTTACCCATTACAAAATTATGAAATAACAGAACATTCTATCGCTAATCCTGATGATACAGATGGAGATGGCATTGACGATATTACAGAGTTCAATAATATGCCAACCGATGCACCTTTAAATTTTGCACCATCAATTCCATTTAATGATGGAGCAACTTCTATAAATGATTTGGCAATATTTACGAGTTTATCAGTTATTGAAGATGTGCCTTGGGCACCTTTTCTTAATGGGCAACAATTTGTAAAGTTTGGAATATTAGATAGAGATACAGATCAACCTAAAGTATATTTTATCAATAGTGGCACTCATTTTATTCATGCTAATTTTTTTAATGCAATAGGTGCCAATGTGAATGGCGATGATGGATCAGGTGAGATAGTTTATAATCCTAATGAAATTTTGCCGAATGGAGTTATAGGAAGTTTCTCCTTTAATTTTTCATTTGGAGATGCTAAAAACTTTGAGGCAACTCAAAGAACATTTGAATTATTAGTTGCCAATATGCCTTTCCTTCAAAACAATATGCAACACTTTATCGGAAGCGGAGGCGAGACGATTTATAATAATCAGTATGCTACTGATTATGTAGGTTCGAGGATAAATGTAGTTTTAGAATCTGATGTATTTAATGATATAGATTATATTCCTTTACATAAGGCGGAAGGATTTGGTTACTTCAGACAGATGACCTTAAATGAAAATCCAGGTTCAAGAGACATCGTTTTATATGACGCCTTACCGAACTCTTTACCTAGAGTAGGAGGTATTATTACTTCGGTTATCCAAACACCTTTGTCGCATGTAAACCTAAGAGCGATTCAAGATAATGTTCCAAATGCTTATATCAAAGATCCACTTCTTATAGATTCGATTGCTAATTTATTAAATAATTATATTTACTATAGAGTCGAGGACGAACAATATTTTATAAGAGAAGCTACCTTAGACGAAGTCAATGTTTGGTTCGAAAATATAAGACCAACCCAATCTCAAACACCTGATAGGGATTTAAATTTTACTGAAATTTTACCATTAGATTCTATTGGATTTGAGATGTCAACTGCCTTCGGAGCGAAGTGTTCCAATGTGGCTACGATGAGAACATTCGGATTTCCAGAAGGAACTATTCCTGATGGTTATGGAGTACCATTTTATTTTTATGATGAATTTATGAAATATAATAACTTCTATCAAGAAGTTGAAGATATGATTTCTGATCCTGATTTCATTAATGATTTAAATGTTCGTATTGATAGACTCAAAGATTTACGAGATGATATTAAAGATGCTCCAATGCCTCAATGGATGTTGGATCAATTACAAGCGATGCATGATGCTTTTCCTGTAGGTACTGCGGTAAGAGTTCGATCAAGTACTAATAATGAAGACCTTCCTGGATTTAGCGGAGCTGGATTATATACTTCCAAAACACAGCACCTTGACGAAGGACATATTTCCAAATCGGTCAAACAAGTATATGCGAGTATGTGGAATTTTAGAGCTTATGAAGAGCGAGACTTCTACCGAGTAGATCAATACATTGCAGCGATGGGACTTTTATGTCACCCTAATTATCAAGAGGAAAAATCAAATGGAGTAGGAGTGAGTATTGATCCGATTTATAACACTGCTAATACATTTTATTTAAATACTCAAGTAGATGAATTTTTGATTACGAATCCAGATGCTAATTCTATTCCTGAAGAAATTTTATTGTATGAAGATTCTACTCAAGGTTATTTTCTTTTAAGAGAATCTAACTTGGTTACTCCTGGAGAATTGGTAATGGATGAAGCTTATCTCGATACCATGAGAAATTATTTGAGAGTGATACATGATGAATTTGCAATACTATATGGTGTAGTTGGAGTAGAAGGTTTCGGAATGGACATAGAATATAAAGTAACAGCGCAAGACAAATTGATCATCAAACAAGCAAGACCTTGGGTTTCATTTTGGGCGGATATAAATGCTAATTATGACTTGGGTGTAGAAGCAATTATTGAACCTCAGAGTTCATCGAGTTTAGGAAATAGTGAAATCGTCTCAACTAGAATTGTGAATCAAGGATTAAGAGATATGCAAGATTTTGATATTTCACTTTTAATTGAAAATCAAGTCATGGAAACCATGACGATCACCGATACCTTAAATACTTTTAGTGCGAAAGAATATGAATTTACTATACCTCAAGATTTTTCGGTTGTAGGTGATTATAATATAGCTGTTGTTGTTACCGATACGATTGATGGTTACTCTGCTAACGATACGTTGAATATCGTTTTAAGTAAATTACACTTGCTAGAAGGTGGACTCTCGATAGAGTCGATAACTGCGCAATGTGGAAGTGAAGCAGAAGTGAAAGTCGTAGTTGCTAACTATGGAGAAACTACATTTAATAATACGGAAATCGAAGTAATATCGAATGGAGTAAAAGTCGATACGATAGTTTATGATTTTGCAATACCTTATCTAGGAGAAGTTTCGATTCCGATATCTGTTACTGAAAATCTACAACAAAATAATAACGAAATCATTCTTAATCTTTTAAGAGTCAATGGTCAGCAAGATGCAACCTTTATTAATAATTCAGATACCATCTCTACAGATCTAACGAATGAATTTGATGTAGTGACGCTTATTATCAATGCGGATAATTTCCCACAGGAAACGTCTTGGAATATATATGATGAACTTACTAATGAAATAATTGCATCAGGAAGTTTGGATTTTAATACAGACATATTTACAGAAGATATTTGTGTCGATTATAGTTCTTGTTTTTCTTTAAATGTTTTTGATTCATTTGGAGATGGAATTTGTTGTGGTTTTGGTCAAGGAGATTTCTTATTGTTAGATTCATCAGGTGATATTATTGTTTCCAATAATGGTGAATTTGAAGACGAGGTGACTGAGTTGTTTTGTCCAAATGGAGAAGGTTGTGCATTTACCGCTGACATCACGGCAACTAATACTTCTGATGAATTTACAAATGACGGAACGATTTTGATTACGCCTACTACAGGATTGGAACCTTATCAATATAGTATTGATGGAGGATTGACTTATGTTAGTACAAATACATTTTCCGATTTAGCTCCTGGAGATTATACAGTTATCATCAAAGATGCTTGGGAGACTTGTTTCTATGAAGAAATAATTACTATTGAGGTTGAGATTATTATTGATGTAAATGATATTTCAATAAGTGACATCAAAGTATTTCCAAATCCAACTAAAGATAATTTGGTAATAGAAATCGAAGAGACTTCTAATCTTTCAGATATTGTGAATATTGAAATTTACGATTACCTAGGAAGGTTGATTCAAGTAGATGCTATTTCAAAATATGGAAACAAATCGAAAGCGATAATTTCATTAAGTGATTATGCTTCGGGAAGTTATTTTGTGAAATGTTACAACAATGATTTTGAGCAACATTTTAAAGTAATTAAAATGTAAAAGTTAATATTTAAGTACTTAGACATAAGTAATCAAGTATTTGTGACGGTCTATTTTTCGTTTACTCTTCGTTACAAAAATACTCACTACCCGTTGGGGTAGCTCCGTTTTTTGTGCCTCGATTAAACAAAAAAATAACCTC
>JALZVK010000115.1 GCA_023301005.1 Saprospiraceae bacterium
AAAGTCAAATAGCGCAGACTATGTTCCTGTTTTTTCGCATCGTTTCATCAAAAAATGAACATTTTTATCTCAAAATCTAATTCCCCAACAAGCTCTTAAGGATTTTGATGAAAATCAATGGATTGATGTGATTGAGAAGCTCAAAAATTATAATAGTGCTCAACTTAGAACTGACGGAGGTGGAGAAGGTTTTTTTTATGAGTGTGAGTTTGATGTCTACGGGCTGTATAGAGGAACTGGCCCCTTACCTACAGCTTTTGATGAATTTATAGCTATTTATTGTCCAGATTATGATGATTGTCTTGAAACTTTTGAGTTACAGGTGAATTTAGCAAATTCTGAATGGAATAGTTGTTTAGTTCCTTGTGCATCAGTTGGCTTAGGAGTTACTGCATTGTTTTCTGGATATGGAGCTAGTGGTGGTGGACCAGCAGGTTTTGCTGCTGGATTCATTTCAGGTGCTTTTTTTGGAACTATTGCAGGTATAAATTGTGCAAAAATCTGTGATCAGGTTTGGTTCGATAAATGTGCACTTGCTCAGAATGAATTTAAAAATTGTTGTGGATAATTAATTTGGAGTATGTTTAATTATATTTAGATGTCTAATCTAAAATATAATTAAGCATACTTCTTATCTAAACATAAGATTGTATTAAACTTTTTGAGCTTTTTTTAATTTTAAAATTTCAAATGAATTATTCTAATATAAAAAAATCATACCTCTCACTTTTAGGCTTGTTTTTTTTAAATATTTCTATTTGCTTTGGAAGCTTTGTTCAAGGAGGAAATATTACTTATGAATTCATAGGAGAAGAACCTACTGGTGAAAATAAATATATGATTTCAATAGAATTATATATTGACTGTTTATCTGATCCTATAGGAGAAATAGCGTTAGGAATTTTTTTAGAAGATTCTTTCCAGACAACAATATTTATACCTCTAGATTCTACAGAAACGATACCTCCAAGCGATTATGATTGTGTTTTTGTCCCTATCAATTGTTTTTTAAAATTAACATATAAGACTATTGTTATTTTACCTGTCAAGAGTGAAAGTTATAATCTTGTTATACAATCTTGTTGCAGAGGATTAGATATAACTAACATATACAGTTCTTGGGTATTTTATACATTTCTAGTTGAAATAAGTGGACTATCTCAAAGTTTAAAAAATAGCGCTCCTAAAATAACCAAATCTCCTCCGCTTACTTTATGTGTAAATGAAGAAATTGATATTCCTCTTTCAGAATTTGATATAGAGGGTAACCAATTGGTCTATGAATTGTGTAGCCCTTTGAATAATTATACAGATACAGCTGCAGTTAATATGGTTCCACCTCCTTATCCTCCAGTTCCATTTGTAACTCCTGAGTTTTCATATCAAAAACCATTTGGGCAAAGTTCAATAGTTGACCTTGATCCTAATACAGGAGTCCTAACAGTTAAACCTACATTGATGGGAAAGTTTGTCATTGGAATTTGTATCAAAGAATATCATAATGGACAATTACTAAGTACTATTCTCAGAGATATATTAGTTCATGTGGATTTTTGTAATCCAGATTTAAATATTGAAATAGAAAATGCGATAGAAGATTCAGAGGGAAACCTTAAATTAAATTTTTGTAATACTTATGGTGATTCTATATTAATAAATAACCTAAGTACACATCAATTTTATATCAATGATTTTTATTGGATATTTAACCTTCCGAATTCTATTGACACAATTTATGAATGGCATCCTACCATTAATTTTCCTGAGGGAACCTTCACAGGGCAATTCATACTTAATCCAGGAGAAACATGTACAGATTCTACTAATCTCATTATAAATATCAATAACCAACTATCTGCTGATTTTGAAGTAAATTATGATACTTGTGTTGGCGGAGAAGTTGAATTTGTTGATCATTCATTTTCGGAAGGAGGTGAAATTATTTTATGGGATTGGAATTTTGGAGATAATGCTTCAAGTAGTAATCCATCTCCTACACATCTATTTTCGACTTCTGGCTTAAAAGAATCAGCATTAATTGTGACTAATGAATTTGAATGTAAAGATACTGTTACAAAAACATTTGAATACTTACCTGCACCACCGATTATAGTAGTGTCTCCGAATACCTTTTCGGGATGTTCTCCTTTATCTATTTATTTTGAAAATCTTTCCTTACCTATTGATAGTACTTACGATATATTATGGGATTTTGGAAATGGCGATTTTAGTACACTTATAAGTCCATCTTATATTTATGAAGACAATGGGAATTATGATATTGAAGTATCTATTACTTCACCAATTGGTTGTACTATAGATACAACTTTTAATCAATGGATAACTGTATCACCTCCACCTATCGCTGATTTTGAATGGCAACCTGATTTTATTTCTAATTTATCTTCTGAAATCACATTTTTAAATTTTTCTCAACATGCTGAAATTTGGGAATGGAATTTTAATATGATGGGACAATCCTTTGAACAAAATCCAACATTCATTTTTCAGGATACAGGTTACCAAGCAATCACTCTAAATGTAATAGATCAATATGGATGTCAAGATAGTATAACTAAATGGCTAGAAGTTGTTCCAGAAGTAACTTACTTTTTACCTAACGCATTCACTCCTAATCAAGATGGCAAAAATGAAATTTATTTAGGGAAAGGAGAATTAGATGGAGTTGCTGATTTTTATATGAGTATTTGGAATAAATGGGGCGAGTTAGTTTTTGAATCAAATGATCCTTATTTAGGATGGAATGGAAATCATAATAGGTCAGGTAAACCTGTTCCTGCGGGAGTTTATATTTGTCAAGTAAAATTTATTACGAATAGGAAAGAAGAATCAAAGTTTAATCAGTCATTGGTATTAATTCGTTAAATACTTTTTATTTTATCATTCCTTAATTTTTTCATTATGAACAAAAATAAAAAGAAAAAACATTTTTCATTAATGGTCTTAGCTACTTTGATATTAGCCGTAGGATATTGGGGACATTATAATCAAATGTCAGACGTTATCTACTTGATGTGGGTATCAATTCTTATTTCACTTTCAGTCATTTATATGTCTGATAAAAGAATTGGATATTTGTTCACTATCTTCCTTATACTCTCTTGCATTATTATATTTTCAGTAAGTAATTTTATGTAGAGGTTCATATTTTACCAACTCTTCTTGATGGTTCAATTACCTTAGAGCTTGTTGGGGAATTAGATTTTGAGATAAAAATGTTCATTTTTTGATGAAACGATGCGAAAAAATAGGAACATAGTCTGCGCTATTTGACTTT
>JALZVK010000116.1 GCA_023301005.1 Saprospiraceae bacterium
CTAACATACTTTGACCACGCTGTGGTCATTCATAATTATTCGATGACCACAGCGTGGTCAAAGTATGTTAGATTTTAAGTTTAAAGATATTCCGACCTCAGCGAGGTCGTACTGTTTTTGTTTAAATCTTAAAATAGCATTACATTCTAAAACAAAACGCTCAACAAAAAATGAAATTACGACTCTCGCTTTTCTTACTAATTTTTCAGTTCCAAATATCCGCACAGGATACTTTGACTTTTCTTAGAATAGATTTTGACTTTGAAATAAAATCTTCTAACTCATTTAATTTATTTCCAAAAGAAAAAAACGATACGAAGTATCGATATCATTTTAATGAAATAGAATCGACTCCTTTGTTAGCTAAAAAATTAGTAACCAGTAATAATATCTATAATTTGAATTTGGGTTTTGATGAAATAATAGATGCGAAGATTTTTGTCGATGAGGAAGGTTATACACTTTGGGAAAAACCTGATTATTACGATTTTACAAAATGGAATTTATCTACGAATACAGGATATATAAGAACTCAAAATATTTTTAGGAAAAAAAATGAGCAAGCAGTTTTTGTTGCTCATTTTTTTCCAAGAGACAATTATTTGACTTCTAATTTTGAATCTCAATATAATAGTTCAGGTAAAACAGTTTATTTAAATTGTTCTTATTCTAATGAAATATATTCTGAAGACTTTACTCAACCGTCGAGTTTTTATGCTAATAGGACGCACTTTAATTTCCATCAAAATTTTGCGGCTCAGAGATTTATTAATTGGACTTCGATTCGTTTTCCTATATCTAATAATCAATTTAATAATATCATTCGGTTTAATTTAAATTTTGTTATAAATGAAAATGGATATTTTTTTGTAAAAGGAGAAACAGAAAATAATATTATTTTTTTCAATAACAGCCGAGTGAGATTACAAAATTTTAACCTTGGAATAGGGGCACGACCATTTGATAAAATACGTATTTTTATTCTTATGAATCGAAGTCGTAATTTTGGTTTCTCTAGAATAGCCATACCTGATGTCCAATCTTTTTTGACTTTAAATATTCGACAAGGTTTAAGTTTCTAAAAGATTAAGGGAGTAGGTTATTTAATTCTATTTCGTAACTATTCAGAAGAGAGATAAGAGACCATTTTATTGAGGGAAAAGAGAAACCTTATAGTGGTGATTATTAACTTTTGTTTATTTATATGTAAATGTATCGTTCTTAGTTCTCTGTTCTCTGCTCTCTGTTCTCTCTTCTGAATAGTTACCCAATTTCAATCAATTCATTTCATCAAACAACTCATCCAAATAATTAGATCTAGTTGCCAATCGGTAATTGTCTTGACAATCTTCGATTCCACTTCTCATCAAACTTACACAAGTTCCATCTTGATTAGCATCTTCTCGATGTCCTCGAAATAAAACACAATGTCCAAGTTCATGAAAGACTACAAACTCTTTAAACAAGTCAGAACTCTGACTCCAAAAGGTTTGATCAATCTGAATATGCTTTGGCGTATGTGAACCATAAGAACAAGTCCCTGCAACACCTTCGGCTACGATTTCAACAATTTCGGCAGTAAGATTAAGATTATTTAAATCAATGATAAGATCTCTTTCAAGTGCTTCGTTTTCGAATCTTTCAAAATAATCCCAAAGAGGTTCGGGAATGTTTTGGTACGTTTTCGTTATGGGGAAATTTATATCAGTTATCTCAGTCGCTTCCTTTTTACAACCATTTAATAATAAAAATACAAAGAGGAAAAAAACAGATAAACGAAGGGAGGATTTCATAGTTAGGTTTTTAGAAGGTTAAACAAAACTCTGCGTCTTTGCGACTCTGCGTTGAAAAATTATTGGCGCAAGTCAAAGCTGAATAAAGAGTTTTTAAAAATTTAACTACTAAACTAAACCTGAAGAGGGAATATTATTCTATTCTTATATAGCTATGTGAAAGGTAATATAGGAGACTAAAAAATAATGAATATGACAACGTCTTTATCTCTTGATTTTTAGAAATGAAAATTTTAGAGAGGGGAGAAAAAAGTAAATGTAAATTAAAAAAGTCCCAGAGAGACGGCATATATTTTACATCAAATCAATATACCGTCCCTCTGGGAATAACAATACATTTACGTGAAATTGTTTTTTAGTAGATTCATTCAGAAAAGAGAAGTGGGAACAGAGAGTAGAGATTTAAAATCAGGCATTATTATAAAGCGCATAATTTTTTAGAGCGTCATTCTCTCCTCCCTCTTCTCTCTTCTGAAAATTATTTAAAGTTTTCTTACTGCTTCCGTCTCAATCAAAGATAACTGCTTTAATTGCTCTTTTTCATATAGCATCGGCAAGTCTGAAAGAGGAGTTCCGACAGGTGCTTTGAAGTTAATATAATCTTGAAATAAAATTCCATTTACTTTTCGAGTATTGTAAGCACTTCGGAATCTAACACCGCCATTATTGACTTGATAATTGTATGCGAAAAAATCTATGACTTTGGTCTTTTGATTGATCCAATAATAATAAACATCATCATGATCTACTCCACCGCCTTCTTTATTAAAAGTTATTTGTAACACTTCGTAAATTTTACCTTTAATAGTTGTCGTTCCTTTGTACTCTTTATTTACCGCAGGGTCTTGCAGTTTGTGAGGAAGTGTGGCAAAATAAATCACAGAATTAAGCGAGTTAGAATAACCACTTTTTTGTTTTTGATTAAGCGCTGTTTTTTGACCATCCGTCATTCTTGTAAAGTCATTGTTAGTCATTTTATCAATAGTCGTTTTTCCATTTTTAATTCTTTGAGCAGTATATTCATAACCACCATTAGAATTTTTAAAGGTGTATTTATTTTTTCGAAAAATAAATTCGAAGTGTGCATTGTCATAGCGTTTTCCACCATGCGCTTTAAGTGCATCAGCAAAAATTTTATCTGCCTGAGTCATCGTTTTGGATGAAGTCTCATGGGTAGAATTAGTTGATTTACAAGACATTGCAAAAAGGAAAAAAGATAATACTAAAAAGGTATAAATTTTCATATTTAAAATTTTTGTGCAAAAGTCTTAAAAATTATTTTTTTAAAATGGTAAATATGAGACTTTGTAAAAGAATACTATGAATCTACGTAATACTATTTTAAAGTCTTATAAGGTAACTGTTCAGTAACCGCCAACTTCAGTTGGCAGGTTGTCTCAAAGTAGTTGTTCAAATATTAAATAGAAATATTAAATACAATTAAAACCTTCTATTTTGAGACAACCAACCAACTGAAGTTGGCGGTTACTAAATCGTGCTAAATAGTTATCTTATAAGGAGCATTAAAAAATAATACATTATATAAATTAATATATAGTATATTCTTTCTTATTCATTTATATTTTTTAAATCTGAAACAAAAAAATATGAAATATCGACAACTAGGAAAATCAGGTTTACAAGTAAGCGCATTATCACTCGGTTCATGGTTGACATTTGGAAAACAAATTGGAGATGATACTGCTGAAG
>JALZVK010000117.1 GCA_023301005.1 Saprospiraceae bacterium
CGGAGCTACCCCAACGGGTAGTGAGTATTTTTGTAACGAAGAGTAAACGAAAAATAGACCGTCATAAATACTTGATTACTTATGTCTAAGTACTTAAGTTTACTCGCAATCGATTGGAGCGCATAAGCATTTGTATGTTCAAAACCTGTTTGTCTATTTTCTTTCCACCGCAGACTGTCAGATTCAATATAAAATCTGAGTTTGATATCTTTTAGACTTGTGAAATCATTTTATCTACTTTTAAAGTCTATAGAGATTATTTTTGAATATCAGTTATTCATAATAAAGACCACTTACTAAAAGTTATGAACCGCTAACTAAGAATACCAACCGTTATATTAAAATAATTATAATATTAAAAAAATGTAATGTATATTTGTACTGTGTAGTTTTCTCATAGTATGTTTATATCTCCTACAGCTAAATTAGCCTTCAGTTGTAGGAGATTTTTTTTTGGAATAAATGATAAGAAGGTTATATGGTTTTGCTTCGTTACTGTGATATTAAATTATATCAGAATCATTTACAAAAAAAAATCCCGAATTTTCTAAAGCGAAAATTCGAGATTTCTAATTTATTTTAAAACACTAAATAGCTTAAGCTATTAAGCATTATTTTTACTTGGAGGATATTCATCCTTTACATTTGCTTTTATCCAAATTAAACAATCATTGAAGCTTTCAAAGATTTGTTCTTCAGGAACTAAATCAGGAATAATGTCGATTCGTTCCATCATATATTTCGGTTGTTCCAAAATATCTACTAATACGACTTTCTTACCGCTACCAGTCAAATCTACAAGTATATCTTCCATGGCATATAAACCTGATTGATCCATATAAGTCATTCTACCCATTCTAATTATGATAGTTGAAGCGGTATCAGGTATTTGTTGAGCAAGTGCTTGGAAGTCGCTTGTAGAGCCAAAGAATAATGGTCCTTTAATATGTTTGATAAAGACTTCTTCTATTAGATTTTGAGGAAAGTTGATTTCATCAGCCCAAGCTTCTTCTTTAAGTGATTTTACATCAGAATTTTCTGCTGTCAAATCTCCAATTTTTTTCATAAACATTAATGAAGCGATTACTAAACCGATTCCTACTGCATATACTAAGTTCCAAACAGATGATAATACTAATACTATCAACATAATTGCAACTTCAGGTCGAGGCATGTAAGGAATTGCTTTAAGTCCTTTATAATCCATTACACCAATTCCTACAGTAATCAATATACCTGCTAATACTGCAGCTGGTATTTTAGATGCAATAGGTCCAAAAGCTAATAAAATAATTAATAATAGTATACCTGCTATCATACCAGACAACTTCGTCTTACCACCTGCATTAATATTTACAACAGTTCTAATCGTAGCTCCTGCTCCAGGTAAACCTCCAAAAAGAGCACCTATAGAGTTACCAATACCTTGACCTATTAATTCTTTATTAGGTTTGTGTTTTGTCTTAGTCATGTTATCAGCAACAACTGAAGTCAACAATGAATCAATTGCACCTAGCAACGATAATGTTAATGCTGTTGTAAATATATAAGGAGTGATACTCGCCAGACTGAACTCAGTAAAAATATCCATATGAGGTATGGGAAGTCCACTTGGAATTTCCTCAATAGGTCGATAATCTAGACCAAAACCAATCGCAGCACCTGACACAACAAATAATGCGACTAGAGTACTAGGTATGGCTGTAGTTATTCGTTTAAAACCATAGATAATAAATATGGTTATTAGTGCTAAAATCAGTTCTAACCAATTAATATTACTTAAAGCTCTCGGAAGTACTTTTACTGCTCCAATTACTCCTGATGCATCTTTACCTGCTAAAGTTTGAGATTCTTTAAGTATATCAGCTTGTGTGATTCCCTCTGCTCTTTTTATAGTTTCTTTAAAATCTTCTAAAACTAAAATTCCTTCTCCTGCTTCTTCTTTTAGAATATTATCTAAGATAATTTCTTCAGCATGAGGTTTAAATTGATTGACGAAATCAAGATCCTCTTTTGGATAATATCCTAAAGATGGCAATATCTGAGTCAATAAAATAATAACTCCAATTGCAGTCATAAAACCTGATACTACGGGATAAGGAATATATTTGATATATTTTCCTAAACCCATTAAACCTAAACCAATCTGCATAAAACCTGATAATAAGAATACAGTCAAAATAGCTGGAAGTGCTTTGTTCACATCTCCATCAAATGAAGCAACGATACCTGCAATAACAACCATACTTACCGCAGTCATCGGTGCAGTAGGCCCTGATATTTGAGTATTAGTTCCTCCAAATAAAGCTGCAAAGAAACTAACGAAGATTGCTCCATATAGTCCTGCACTTGGTCCTAATCCTGAACTTACACCAAATGCTAATGCTAATGGCAATGCAACAATACCTGCGGTTAATCCCCCAAATACGTCACCTCTTAAATGTTTAAAATCGAATCCGAACTTGTTCATTTTGTTTAATATTTATAAATCATAAATAAATCCAGAGGATTTCTCTATGAATATGTTTGTAAAATATAGTATTGGAAAATGAGCCATAATTTTAATTTCAAAATCATGATTCCTATAGAATAGAAATATTACTTAATTTACTTGTGGGGGAGGAGTTATATTTTCGGGATGATGAGTCGCTAAATATTCCTTGGAATGATAGGAAAGGAATATTGTTAGAGAAGAGTTACCATTATTTGATGTAAAACCTGATCTGATTTCATCATCTTTTTCTTTTTTATTTTCTTCTTTCTCTTCTTCTGATTCACCTTCTTTTTCTTCAGAACTAGAAAGTTCAATTAATTCAGAATCCGCATCAATTAGCCAATAACAATATGCAACAGTATTTGTCGATAGTTGTCCTGCAAGCACTATTAGTACTATGCCTTTTAGAAGGATATGGAAATTGTTATTGGTTTTCAATTAAAACGAATTTGACTCAAAAGATAATAGAACAACAAGGATAACAATTTGTTTTATTATTTTCTAATAATTTTAAACTTTCGTTGAAGGCTATTTCCATTATAATCTACTAATGTTAGAATATGAGATCCTGCTTCTGGATTAAGTTCCATTTCATGAAAGTCAACAGTACTTCCCAAAAAGTGATTATCCAAATGCCAATGAATCGTCTGATTAGGATTTCTATGAGCAACTTTAAAAATCGTACGACTTAATTTTCCATCTAAATCAAGTGGTACAAATATGGAAGTTAGTTTTTTAGGGTAAATCAATTGCATGGGATTGTTCGTATTTTTTTCAACGCCATCTTGGCAATCAGAACGATAGTTAGGTAAGACTTTATAGGAAGGATGAATTGATTTATAATAATATTCTTCTACTGGAGGCAATACAAACCATGACTCGTGATTCATACTGGAAGGACTCTCGCAATTGGAATGAACTTGCAATCCCGAATTATCCAAATGTATCTTTTGATGAAATGGACAACTCGCAGCTTTGACTCCTCCCTGCGGTACCCAAGTGCTATCCACTTCGCAAAGTGGAGTTGCTCGAAATCCACTTTGCTTACAAATCGGTAACTGAATCATTTCGTCAATTGGTTGTTCAAACCAATTCCCCGAAGGCAAAAGATTAAATATATCAAATAGAATCGGCGCAGCAGCTTGTACTCCAATCAAACCCGGTCTGCCTTCGCCATCTGCATTGCCTGCCCAAACTCCAACTGCATATTTAGGAGTTACTCCAACTGCCCAAGCATCTCGAAATCCAAAACTCGTCCCAGTCTTCCAAGCTATAGCATTACTCGAAGAAAAACTTTCCCAATCGCCTTCAGAGTTGGGACGTTCCAAATTACGCATCGCTTCAAATGCTAACCACGAAGCTGATGCACTTATATAAGGTGCTTCAATTTCTAAGTTGTTCTTATTTGTAAGAGTATTGTTATTTTCAAAAACATAATTAGGTTTTCTAAAATCCAAAGGATCATAACGACCATCATTTTTATAAAAATGATTAACCGTTCTTCCCATCGAAGCATAAGCATTGGTGATGTCCCAAAGGTTAGCTTCCGCACCTCCAAGAATCAAAGTCAACCCATAATGGTCAGGAGATTTATTGATAGTCGTAAAACCGATTTTATTTAAACCGAAATGAAATTTTTCATACGTGTAATCTTGAAGCATTTTTACCAGAGGAACATTTAACGAACGAATGATGGAACGTTTCGCAGAAACTCTTCCATCATGATTTTGATGAAAATTTTCAGGGCGATAATTTCCAATCGTAGTTGGAATATCTTGAATCAACATATCAGGAAGTACCTTACCTTCTTGCAGCATAAAACTGTATAGCAAAGGTTTTAAAATACTACCCGTACTTCGAGGCGCTTTGATAATATCTACTTGCTCACCGTGCGTTCTACCTGCACCTGGAATATTGCCTGAGTAGGCAACGATATTTCCAGATTCTACTTCGATGACGATTGCTGCTGCATTAAAAATTCCATTGCCTTGTAAAGTATGTTGATGATTTTTTAAAATGTCATTAACTCTTGTTTGTAGATTTTGATCTAAGGTGGTTTTGACTAAAGTGTGTTGATTTTTTTTATTGTAAAAATGTTCTCGATATGCTCTGTCAAGTAAGTGCGGAGCCATTCGAGGAAGCGGATGAGGTTTGTTAGGAAGCGGTTCTTCTTTAGCTAATTGGGCAGTTAAATCATTGATGATGTTAGCCTTTAAAAGTCTGTCAATCAATCGGTTACGTTTGTCAAGTAGTTGTTTTCGATTCCTTCCAGGATGGATAAGTGCGGGACTGTTGGGCAGTACTGCAAGTGTCGCCGCTTCCGACCAACTCAATTTTGTAGGAGCTTTGTTATAATATCTCCAAGAGGCGGCATCGAGTCCAACTACATTCCCTCCAAAAGGTGCATGAGAAGTATATAATTGTAAAATTTCATCCTTCGAATATCTCAACTCCAATCGAGTTGCGAGAACCGCTTCTATTAATTTTTGGAAAATATTTCGAGATTTACCTTTCCTTGACATTCGGATAGTTTGCATACTTAAAGTACTTCCACCACTCACTATTTTACTATTGGAAATGTTTTGTTGTATCGCTCTAAAAAATGCTCGAATGTCAATTCCTAAATGACTGTAAAATCTTTTGTCTTCAAATGTAATTATCGCTTGCGCAAATTTATTAGGAACGGAATCTATTTGAGGAAATCGCCATTGACCATCAGCTGCAATTCGTGCGCCTAATAAATTTCCATCTTTGTCTTCCAAGACCATACAAGTCGGATCACTAAATAATGGATTGGGTAAACAAAACCAATATCCTATTCCTAACAATAGAATTACAAATCCCGTTTTACGAAGATGCTTTTTGAAAAAAAACTGATATGGTTTTGTGAATAATTTCATTTCCCGAAATTAGGGAAAAAAGAGTAGGGGAGAAAGTGTTATTGAGTATTCGTTAAGGTTGAGCTATTTTTCGTCAGCTAGCGCCTTTGCTCCGCAAGGCGTCTAAGATTGTTTAGTAAAAATTATAGCATCCTGCGGAGCAGATGAACTAGCGGAATTATACTAGACAACCAAGTGTTCTTCTTTATTCCCTTCAAGTCCTAATTGCAAATAACCTTTTATATATAAATCAAAAACTAATGATTCCGCCTTCACTTCAATTTTAGGAAAATCAATATTATTAATTTTTGCTTTAGCAAAAAATCCATCTTTAAATGAAACCGTTTTTATTTTTTGATTAACAGTTTTGATAGATTGCGTTAATGAGAATTGTAACCTTTCGGTTACTTTTTCTTCTATTATTTTTTTTAAAAACACAACAAGCGTTTTGCTTATAAAATTATTTCCTTTTAAATCTAAATCAACTTCAGTCAATTTTATCTCTTGCTTTGAATTATCGAAAATAGGTTTTCCAATCAAAGTTGCCGTTCCATTAAAGCTATCAGATAAATCAACGACTACTTTTATTCGATGTTGAGCTTGACTTATTTTTACATTATCTATTTTTACATTTTTACCTTTAAATTCAAAAGTCTGTTTTTGTAACAATGCAATTGCGGATTTCTCTAACGCGCTGTAATCCAAATTGATTTGAGTACGAATATGACTTTCTTTCTCTACGTCAGTAACGATGTTAGGAGATTTGACAATTGTTGTCAGTCGCTCTAATTCCTTCCCAAAAGAAAATTCAGTAGCACCAGTTATATTTATTTTTCCATAAATAAATCCTTCATTTTCATAGAGTGGAGTCATAGCAGTTTCGACCGTTTCGCATTGCCACCAAACTTGACCTTGTTGAGGAGTTGGAATAGGATTAGGTAAGGACGATAAGAGTTGATTTAATTTTGGGCGAATGTCTGCGACCTCTTTTATTTTTGCATCAATCTGTTTGCAGATAGTTTCTTTGTTTCCATTGATAGCTTTAGTAACTGTTCCTTCTAAAGGAAAATCAAAGAAGCCTAAATCGAGCTTTGGTTTTTTAACCCATTGATAACCAGTTAGTTGAGTGCGAGTTGCTAACTCCCAATTCTCTTTAAAAAGGAATTTAGTTTCAAAACCAAGATACATTTCAAACAATACATCTACATTTCCAAGCATCGTATCTTTTTGAACAAAAAGCTCTAAAGGAACTTCATATTTAAAAGTATTTCTATCTACTTGAAAATCAAGATTCCCTTTTCTCCTTACATTTATACGAAGACTTTTATCTCCGCCAGGAGAGAATTGTTGTAAAAGGTCAACAGGTAATTGAGTGTCAATTACCTGTTGAAGTGTTGCTTTATTAAGAGCAACTAATATGTTGATTTTGGAAGTTTTAGAATCTATCAATTATCTCTTTTTTCATTTTTAGAAATTCCTCTTCGGTGATGATACCTTTCTCTTTGAGTTCGCCGAGTTTGGATAATTCGGAGTAGATGTCATCTTCTACTTTTGTTTTTGAAGGTGAAGGTGGCGTTTCATTTGATGTAGAAGAAGCGGAAGCCTTAGGTTCATTTTTTGCTCTTTCTTTTAAATCTTCAGCCACCTTTTTTCCTTTTTCTAATTCCTCTTCATATATTTCTTTAGCAGTATCGACATCAATATCTTCAATACTAATTCCTCTTTCATAAAAACTGATGATGACATTTCCAAGTGCAAAAGTTGAAGCTCCCGACAGGATGGACATTGATAAACCTCCAATAAGAGGACCTACTACAGGAATTGCTTTTATAGCCGAGGCGCCCATTCTTGCTAATGAAGTACTCGTGACAGAAGCGATAAATGCTTTCCCTACATTTTCAGAATAATTGTTACCGTAGAGGTTGGTCAGTTTTTTCATCATATCCAATTGCACCGCAGTCACTCCTGCAAAATCAACTAAAGGAATTGGAATTGCCCCTGCACCAGTTGCAAATAAGACATGATTTTTTACGACACTTTCAGCTTTGTATTTTAATTCAGTCATTGATAAATGATTTAGTGAAGTTCAAATTTAGTTCTATTGATTTAGAAGGTATGAAAAAATCGACAAATGGTAGGGTATTACCGATTTGAGTGAAACCTATTTCCTTTTATACCTTTCATTAATAAGTTCTTCTGTTAATATTCTTCTTGGTTTGTATTGCCACAGATTGCAATCTATGCTTCTAGATAATTCAAGTAAGTCTAGTAAATTTTCGTTTGTTGATTTGTAATCAAACTGAACATTAATATAACCATCAACTGATAATATCAAATGTACAAACGATTTTTCATCATCAGCATTATAGTTCAAGTAAGCTCTAAATTTAAGTTTAAATCTTTCAGGCAATCTTTTTAACTGCCTCGCACCATGAACGGTTTCTTCAAGCCAAATTAATTTTTCTGAATTTTCAACTAAGTCTAAAAATTCATCTCGACTAATTTTCTCTTTAGGATTTAGAGGATTTCTGCTAATGGAATTTTTTACGATATATGCATCTTTCATTAACTCTCTGCTAAAATATTTTTCATATTCTTCAACAACTCAATTCCTTTTTCTGAAAACGTTCTATTCAATCCATCTTTCTTTTCTCGCATCATGATATACATAAAATTATCAGCGACAATTTCGTCAGGGTGAATGATGTAACCTGTGTTATCTGTAATCTGCGAAAAGAAGTCAGGAATATTATTCATGTTGACGGTACTATTTCCTTCTTCATCAGAAATGACTCTTGCAGAATGATTCATTCTTACTTTGTAAAGACTAAAAAAGATGTAGTTGAAAAAATTACTTTTCGTAGATAGGAATTCCGTTTCGTTGGAAATGATAACTGGAATAGCAGAGTAAGGTTGACCACTTAGTTCTTTTAAATCAATCGTATAAGCAAAATTAATTCCGTCAGGATTTAGTAGAACTCTTTCTCTTAATCCATCTTTCATTAATAGATTGGACTGATTACCGATAGATGTAAATCCAATTAATTTATAAATCGCTTTCCGTTGTTCAGGATTGTATCGAGTATAAATATGTGAAATTTCATGCAGCATCGTTTCCAAAAAACTTTTATGGTTTTTTAATTCTAAAACATCTTTTGGAATGATGATACAATTCTCGCGAGTATAGTATGCGCCGAATCCATAGTGTGTACCATGTGATTTGATGAGCTTAATTTCTTTAGGGAAAATATTTGTAGATACTTTGTTACAAAGTTCGTAAGCTTCTTTGAAAACTTCATTGATGAACTCCATATCTTCTTTTGAAAATGCGAGTACATCAGTTTTTAAAAAAGCTTTATATTCTTTTACAGCGTCTTCTCTAGATGTTTCTGCTGCGAAGTTTTTTTTCATTTGGATGCTCATATCCAATTTGTTGATGAGGTTGAAGAAGTTTTCTTTCTCATCAATTGTGATAGCAGTTCCTGCTTGTACGCTATCTAAAAATATGACTTGGTGTTCTTTGGATAATTGGAGTAGGGGAGTGACTTGGGTTTTTGGTTGGGATTTGCAGGATAGAATTGTTATGATTGATATTAGGAATAGGATGTATTTCATGATTAGGTATCTATTTTATTTTTT
>JALZVK010000118.1 GCA_023301005.1 Saprospiraceae bacterium
GCCTTGACTAATCGAGGCAAATACAAATCCATAGAATGATATGGAAATCCAGCCAATTCAATATCAGCTCCGCCGTTATTTCTTTTAGTTAAAACTATCCCAAGAACTTGGGACGCAGTAATGGCATCTTCTCCAAATGTTTCATAAAAGTCACCTACTCTAAATAAAAGAATAGCACCTGGATACTTTTCTTTTACTCCAAAGTATTGCTTCATTAATGGAGTTACCTTCTTTGGTTTATTCGTTGTTTTCCCTTTCTTCGCCAATGTTGAGATATTTTAGTGATTTTTCACAAATATAGTAATTGAAGTTGTTTTAGACTACTCTACCCGATGGTTTTTGATTCATAACAAATTGTCGCTTTACTATAATTAAGGCTTCTCTTTGATTCTGATTTGTGTTAATTTTACATTTTGTAAAAAATGAAACTTGCCTGACGGCAGTCAGGTTCGAGTTAATTTATTTTTCGCCACGAATTAGTACAAAATTTCTTTAATCGTTTTGCGAAAATTCGTGTTAATTCGTGGCAAATATTTAATTTACTCGAACCTGACTGCCGTCAGGCAAGTTTAATTTTTTTCAAAAATCATAAATTTTCACAAAACCGTTTATTAAAACGATTTACATGAAAATCATCGGTTAGAGTAGTCAAAATGATATTTAATAATAAAAGATAAATAAAATGAAAAAATTCATAACTGTACTTTCACTACTTCTAGTAGTAGGTTTATTGGTTTCATGTGGAGGAGACAAACCAAAAAAGAAAAAGAAAAACTCACATGCTACTCAAGTAAAGAATGATGCAACATCTTCCGATGATGAAACTATGGAAGATGCCCCGCAAACAGATCCTGTTCCACCTGAACAATTGAAAAAAGCAAAAGAACTTATCGCAGCAGCAAGTGATGAGGATATCGCTGCTATTGATGGTAAAAAGAAATTTAAAATATTCTGTACAGCTTGTCATGGTACCAATGGAAAATTAAAAATCAATGGAGCTAAAGATTTGACAAAATCAAAAATATCATTAGAAGAAAGTGTAGCTCAAATTTATTTTGGTAAAGGTTTGATGACTCCTTTTAAAGGTGTATTGAAAGATGCTGAAATTGTAGCTGTCGCTAAATATATTGAAGAATTACGCTAACCGAATTGTGAGGAATTATAATAGAAGTTATTTTTCTAAGCTGTCAAGTCATTTTAAAATAACTTCATAGACTAGATTTATAATTCCTCATTCATAACCTAATTTTATTATGAGATTTCTCACCTTAAGTTTTTTCTTATTTATTTTTATTTCAAATTCTAATGCTCAACTTGATTTGGGATCATGGTCTTCATTTCAATTGAATTATAAAGCTGGAAAAAAAGTAACACTTTCTCTCAAACCGATTTGGAGACAAAAAGATAATTTGACAGAATTGAATAATACTTCAATTGACTTAATTGGTAGTTATAAAATTAATTCAAGATGGAGTGCGAATTATTTAAATAGACATTGGTTTATACCTGATGCCCCAGATAGAGAGTTTCATTTTTTTGATTTAAATTATAAACATCCTATCAAAGGTAAATTCTCTTGGTCGCATAAATTGAGATTTCATTTAATCGTAAATTGGGGAAAAGATGAACCTAATTTTACAAGGTATATGTCCCATATAAATTATAAGGTTAACTCTAAATTGACAGCATTAATTGGTGCAGATATATTTTATAGAGTCTCTGAAGTAAGAGTCCTTGCAGGTGGTCGATATAAAATAGGATTTACAGGAACTTTAAGTCCTAAGACTAAATTGACATTTCAATATTGGAGACAGGTAAAACATAATGATGAATATCCAATTGGTGAATCTAGCTTTTTGGTTTTGAATGTAGCATATAATTTAAATTAAAAAAGTATCTAATTAGTTAAACCTCGTTGAAGTTATATTTTAAAATATATTGTAACTATTCAGTACTAACACTTGACCTTTATTTTTCAACGCAGAGGCGCAAAGTTTTTTTGCCTTCTAACTTAAACCTAACTCAGATAAAGAACACGTAGATTTTTTTTCAAAAATTTAAAAAGAGAACAAGAGTCAACGACTCTTAATTGGTGTTCCAAAGAAAAACTTTGCATCTCTGCTCCATTTTTTTTCAAAAAAATGTTTCCCGTTCTCTTTTCTAACTTAGGTCCAAGTTATTGGGCGAAAAAAAACTCTGCGTCTTCGCGTCTCTGCGTTGAAAAATTATTGGCGCAAGTCAATGCTGAACAATTACAATATATTAATATAGCTTCGCTAAATATGTATTTAATAAATGGAGTTTATTCTGAATAAAATTGTAGGAACGACCGTCAACCGTTAGCCGTCAATCGTCAACCGAATAAACTCAGTTAAAGAGAATAAAATAAAATGAATTACGATTACACAGTAGCAGAAAGATTTTTAAGATACGTACAAATTGATACTCAATCTGATCCCAATTCAAAAACATTTCCCTCTACAGAAAAGCAAAAAGATTTAAGTAGAGTACTTGTAAAAGAATTGTTAGCAATGGGAATTGAAGATGCCGAAATGGATGAATATGGTTATGTGTATGCAACTATTCCTTCCAACACAGATAAGATGGTACCTACGATTTGTTTTTGTTCTCATGTAGATACTGCACCTGATTGTAGCGGTACAAATGTCAAACCTATTCTACATAAGAATTATCAAGGTGGTAACATTACTTTGCCAGATGATCCAACTCAAGTTATTACTCCTGAGGCTTACCCACATTTAAAAAAACAAATTGGTAACACTATAATTACAACTAGTGGAACGACGCTACTTGGTTCAGACGATAAATCAGGTGTGGCTGAAATTATGGATGCAGCCAACTACTTAATGACTCATCCTGAAATTAAACATGGTAATATCAGAATCCTATTTACACCAGATGAAGAAGTCGGAAGAGGTGTCGATAAATTAGATATGGAAAAGTTAGGTGCTACTTATGGTTATACTTTGGATGGTGGAGTTCCAGGTTCACTACAAGATGAAACCTTCTCTGCTGATGGAGTAAAAATTACGATTCATGGCGTAAGTGTACATACTGGTTATGCAAAAGGTAAAATGGAAAATGCAATGAAAATTGCTGCAACCATTTTGGATAGATTACCTAAGCATCGTTTAGCACCTGAGGTGACTGAAAAGAAACAAGGCTTTGTACATCCAATGGCGATAGAAGGAATTTTGGAAAAGGCAACTTTGAAATTTTTGATTAGAGATTTTACAACTGAAAAATTAGAAGAGCATGAGGCAGAGTTAAAAGCCATCATGAATGATGTTTTAAAAATGTATCCAAATTCAAGTGCCGAGTTTGAAGTAACAGAGCAATATCGAAATATGAAAACGGTCTTGGATCTACATCCTCAAATTGTAGAAATCGCAGAAGAAGCAATTCGTCGTTTAGGATATGAACCAAAGAAAGATGCAGTACGTGGAGGAACAGATGGTTCTCGACTTTCATTTATGGGATTGCCTAGTCCAAATATTTTTGCAGGGATGCAAGGCATTCATTCTGTAAAGGAATGGGTATCAATTGAAGACATGCAAAAGGCGGTGGAGATGATTGTGAATATTTGTCAGATTTGGGAGGAGAAGGCTTGATATTGAAAAATTTAAAATGAGATAATTTAAAAAAATTAGATTGCTAGCGACTAGCTAGTGATGAATGTCAAAAACAAACAGCAATGATGACTTAATATCATCATTGCTGTTTTTTTTTTAATAAAATTTCTTATTATTTTTAAGAAAAAAAACATCATGAAAAATCTTTATTTACTTCTACTAATTTCAATTCTATTTTTCCAATGTCAAACTTCACAAGAGTCAGAGTCAGAATCTTCCGATTCTCATTTAGGAAAAATAGAAATTACCGTGACAGGTTCTGAAGAAGCACTTCCATATTTCCATGAAGGATTATTGTTATTACATAGTTTTGAATTTGATGATGCAGCAGAGAAATTTATCAAAGCGCAAGAATTAGATTCCAATTTTGTGATGGCATATTGGGGAGAGGCGATGTCGCACAATCATCCTTTGTGGAGAGAACGATATGTAGAGGAAGGAAGAGCAGCTTTAAATAGATTAGCCGACACTCCTGAAGAACGACTTGAAAAAGCAGTAACTGATTTTGAAAAAGATATGCTTCAAGCTGTAGAGATTTTATATTCCGAAGGCGATAAAAAAGAATTAGATGTTGTCTATAAAGACAAAATGGAAACCTTACATAAAAAATATCCTGACCATCATGAAGTCGCTTCCTTTTATGCATTGTCATTGTTAGGTTCTGTGAAAGGTGGAAGAGATAAAGATACTTATGAAAAAGGTGCTCGTATCGCTCAAAGTATCATTGATGAAAATCCTAAACATCCTGGCGCATTGCATTATCTAATTCATTCTTATGATGATCCTGATCATGCGACTTTGGCATTGGATGCAGCGAATAGTTATTCCAAGGTTGCACCTGATGCTGAACATGCTTTGCATATGCCTTCGCATATTTATGTTGCACTGGGAATGTGGGATGAAGTGATTAGTTCAAATGTCGCAAGTTTCCAAGCAAGTTTGAATCGGAAAGAATTGAAAGAATTGGATGGTGATGCAAGAGGTTATCATGCCTTCAAATGGTTGATGTATGGTTATCTCCAAAAAGGAAATTTTGCAAAAGCTAAAGAAATGGTTTATGAGATGAAAGCGTTTTGTGAAGACTTGCCTTCGTCTAGGGCACGGGCGCATTTTATTATGATGCAAGGTGCGTATTTAACGGAGTCGGGAGATTGGCAAGACTCGATTGCCAATCATATTGTTGATTTAGAAAAAATAAATTTGACGACTCAAAGTGTGCAACACTTTACTCAAGGTATGTTGGCCTATCATCAAAAGGACAAATCAAAATTAACGGAAGCTATCAAAACTTTAAGTACATTAAGAATAGGAGGGGCGCAAAAAATGGAAATGGGTGAACCTAAAATGTGTAGCGGTGTTTCGAGATATTTGCAACCACCTACACCGACGGAAGTCGGCAGAGTGCATGTTATGGAAATGGAATTAAACGCCGTATTAGCATTGTTAGAAAATGATGATACTAAAGCTGAACAATGGATGAAAGAAGCAGTTGCTACTGAAAGTAAAACTAAATTTTCTTACGGACCTCCTGAAATTGTAAAACCTTCGAATGAACTTTATGGAGAATGGTTATTAGAGAAAAATAAAAAAGAGTTGGCGAAGGAGCAATTTGAAAGTGTGTTGGAACGTGCGCCTAAAAGGTACTTAGCGGTGAAGGGATTGGAGAAGGTTGGAAGTTAATTCAGTAAGTTAAGTACTTATGTCCAAGTACTTAAAAATAGAATAACTTTAAATATAAATGGGAATTCGATTTTACTAAAGATCGAATTCTCATTTTTTTTTTTAGATCATCCTCCAAATCCTTCAGGATCTGATATAGCGATAATCAAAAATGCAAGAAGCCCAATTATAAGAATTACTCCTGTTAGAACTCCTAACCAAGCTAGAGTTTTTCCCTTTAAATTTTCAGGATCATCTTTTATATTTCTTAATCCTAAGTAACCGAATACACCTCCTATTTTGCTCATTAAAAGAAACCACCCTAGTCCAAAGAAAACAAATCCTAAAGCTAATATACCAGCAATACCAGCTATTAATGAGAACACGTCTAATTTCTTATGGCTATTCTTTTTATTTTTAAATGTCTTATTTAATTTGAATATTTGGAACAGTTTAAATTTTTTCTTCTTTTTTAAATTCTTTTTAGTTCGTTTATGATTTAATGTTTTCGCATTAAATTTTTCTTTCTTATCGACAGTTTGATTTTTATTTATCGCTCCTTTGCCTTCGATGACAATTACTGCGGATACAGATTGAAAGGAAAAGATTAGAATTAATAAAGTGAATAGTTTAAGTTTCATGTCATCAAATTTTAAATATATAAATGTGCTGTTTGATATTGTAAAGGTGGGGAAAAATAGATTGAGTTCTAAAGATGATTTCGCAATTTAAATATTTGTATTTATCTAATATGGATAAGTTTAAATTTAATTTTCTCTTTCCAATTTAAACCAGATGGTAATTCTTTATCAGTAAATTCAATATGAATTACTCTTCGGTTTTTTTGATTTTCAGTTCGTTTCGATGAGTGAAGTATTAGAGGTTTCATAATGACGATTCCACCTTTTCTAACTTCACAAATTCTTTCTACTCCGTTTTTATTTTTAATCCAATCTTTGATTTCTATAACTCCTTTTTTATGAGAATTTTCAATTACTCTTAATGCTCCATTTTCTTTTGTACAGTCGTCTAAATGAATTCTAATGGTAAATATATTTTCGAGTAATTCATTGTCAGGTTGTACAATAGTTCGTTCATTTTTTACCCGCCAATTTTTGAAGTTATTGACTTCTTTTTTATTCGTTAAATTGATAGTCAAGTCTTGGTGCCAATTTACAATCCAATTTGCGTTAGGTGGTTTGTCAAAATAAATTGATTTAATTGACTTGTCGCAATTAGGAGAAATTTGCTCGATGATTTTAATTAATTTTTTTGAGAAAACTTTTTTAGTTATTTCAGGATTGTCAGATAAAAACTCTCTTACTCCAAATTTATTTTCAATCTCTTTTAGTTCCACTAAATTCAAAATTTCATTTACTTCTCTTTCGGAGTAAATGTTTTCGATAATTTCAAAACCATTTTTACTTAAAGTGGATTCCATTTTTCTGTTTTAATGTTTCCTAATTAGCTGTTGTAATTGTATTGTTATGGAAAGTCAATTAAAAATAAAACACAACACATTACCATCCAATTATTTTTTAAATTTCGAATTCTTCCAAGCATCTAACATCACTTTGAAATCAGCTTCATTGTTGTAATTAATATTTACATTAAAGTCAAAACCATTAATATATCGACTGAATATTATCTGGTTTAAAAGCACCTCATCACTTTTGGGATGATATAAAACAAACTTAGAAGAATGAAAGTCAAGACCATCTATTTTTACAATTTTAGTTGCTGTTGAATCTGCTTTAATCCCTTTACTGATATATGTATTATATATTAGTTCTTTTATAGCAGCATTACTTTCTTCCCATTCTCCTTCGTATTCAAGTTTAAATGATTCGGATGTAGAGTTAAACATGGTATACTGATTTTTTTGAAATCCAATCAAATTTTTTAATCCTGAATCATCATACTCTGTATCTGTCATTTCTTCTATCGCAACCTTTCCTCTCTCTTGATGCCTTTCATGTTGTTCTTTTGAAGTAACTTTCCAGCCCTTTGGAATATTAATCGTCCATCCTATTTCTTTACTAGAATAGGAATTTTTTTCGACTTTGCCTTCGTCGATTTGTTTGTTTGGATCTAATTGTTGGCAGGAGGAAATTAGAATTAGGAGGAAGAGGAGTGTGTTTATTTTTTTCATAGTTTATTTTTTTGCTTTAGATGTAGTTTTTATTTTTCTATAATCATAGAGTCAGTTAAGCTCCATTTTTTATCCTCTTTTTTGAACATACAATTAATCGTTATTCCTTCGATTGGATAGTACAATTGTAATCTTAATGTTCCATTGACAGGACTCCAATCACCAACGCCTAAATAATCTTTAATTTGATTACTTACTATTTCTGCTTTAGTCACCACCTTTATTGGCTTTCCAAATTTGGTTATTCCTTTTAAGGAATTTGCATTTATATCTCCAAATTCTAAAATCTTCAAAGGCAATCTTTCAGGAAATTGTTTGAGGTGTAAGTATTGTAATTCAGGTAGATTAATTACAATTTTAAATATTTCTTTTATATCAGAGATTGGAATTACATCATATTGACTTTGGTTTATGGGAGTTTGATAAATATCATTTTTTTTTGCAATTCTATTCTGAGCGTTACATGATGTTAATATTAATATTAAGAATAAGATTTGAATTTTATTTTTCATTTTTTTCTAAATTACTTTGTGAAAAAAAAAACTATTTGATGATTTTCTTAAGGTGAAATTTATTTTAATAACAATATTCTTACAAGAATTAAGTTGATGTTGATATTCTTACAAAACTAAAATTGGTTTTTGAAAATTACATTTTAGTTTTTTCATAGACTGATTCTCGTAATGCGCAGTAGCCGCGTATAGCGGAGTCATCTATTCGACTGGGTGTTCGCTTTCTTTTTTATTTCACTCTCTTGGGTTATGGGATTAAATAAATCGAATTCAAATAATTTATTTTCCTTGTATTTGAATGTTAGAACATCGTATTTACCTTTGTAAATAAATTCCTCTAAATTCCCATCTCCTTTTTTTTGAAATTCCATTTCTTCAAATTTGTAAACATAAAGAAGTAAAAGTGTTGCTATTTCTT
>JALZVK010000119.1 GCA_023301005.1 Saprospiraceae bacterium
ATTTTGGTTACGAACAGCTAACGATGACCTTCAAAAATTCACTCGTTATTTCACTCTAAAACCTAGAGAAGAAATTGAAGCGAGAGAAAAAGAATTTGCTGATAATCCAATTGAACTTGGAAAATTATTAGCTGAAGAATTGACCATCAGAGTACATGGTGAAGAAGCCTATCAAGCTGCGGTAAAAGTTTCTAATTTGATATTTAGAAAAACTGATAAGGATACTTTGATGAGTTTGGATCAAAATTCATTGGAAGCTGTGGCGGAGGAAATTCCAAGTTTTACGATTAACAAAGATGTATTTGCAGGTGGAATTAATATTGTCGATTTACTATCTGATCATACTGATATTGTAAGTTCAAAAGGTGATGCTCGACGTGCGATTAAAAACAATGCAATTTCTGTAAATAAAGATAAAATTAGTACACACGAATCAGAGGTCGCTTCTTCTGAATTGTTGTATGAAAAATACTTAATGGTTGAAAATGGTAAGAAGAATAAGTTTGTGATTATTGCAGAATAAATGTTCGGTCAACGGTTGACGGCTGACGGTCTGTATGTATCTACAATTACTTATCATTTTTAAATTTTATAAAATAAGAAATATGGACATCCCGAATTTTCGATTTAGAAAATTCGGGATTTTTTCTTTAAAAAAGATGGTAAAATAATTTTGCTAAGTTTATGGTCAAATCGTTCTCATAACCATAAAACAATAAGCGAAGCGAAACCATAAAATCATAGAACAATAACTCATATTCCTACTAAAACCTATGCAAATTCTATTTACAAAAAACACATAAAACATTGATTATCAATATTTTAAAAACTTAAAACCACTTTTATTATGCACTTAAGCGATATTCTTAATCATTTAGGAGAAAATCGAGAGGATTACTTTAATGCAGTCTCTCCACCAATCATTCAAAGCAGCAATTTTTCATTTAAAACGCTAAAGGAGTTCAGGACAGCCTTTTCTGCTGAAAAGGATGCATCTATCTACACAAGAGGAAATAATCCAACTGTCGCCATCTTAAGGGCTAAGTTAGCAGCACTTGAAAAGGCGGAAGATTGCCTAGTTTTTGGTAGTGGATCAGGTGCGATTGCTATGGCGGTTTTAAGTCAAGTACATCAAGGCGCGCATGTCGTTTGTGTACAAAGTGCTTATTCATGGACTTTCAAATTATTGACAGAATATCTTCCAAAATTTGGAGTAACTCACACTTTTGTAGATGGTAAGAATTTGGAAGAAATTGAGTCTGCAATCCAGCCAAATACGACCTTACTTTTCTTAGAAAGTCCGACGTCTATTTTATTAGAATTACAAGACTTAAAAGCATGTGCTGCGATTGCCAAAAAACATGGAATTGTTACTGCGATTGATAACAGTTACACCTCTCCTATTTTCCAAAATCCAATTGAATTAGGAATCGACATTGTCATACATTCTGGAACTAAATATATCAATGGTCATAGCGATGTTGTCGTTGGAATTGTCTGTTCTTCAAAAGCTATTATTGAGAAAATGTTTTACCATGAGTTGATGACTTTGGGTGCGGTTATTTCGCCTAGTGATGCGGCACTAGTTATACGTGGTTTGCGTACACTTCCACTTAGAATGAAACAGAGTGATGAAGGTGGAAAGAAGGTTGCTGCTTTCTTAGAAAATCATCCTAAAATTGAACAGGTGAATTATCCATTTTCGCCTAATCATCCTCAATATGAATTAGCTCAAAATCAAATGTCAGGAGCAGGTGGATTGCTTTCCTTTTATTTAAAAACAGATAAGCTTGAAAAAGCGGAAGCTTTCTTCAAGCGTTTAAAATATTTCCTCTTAGCGGTATCATGGGGAGGGCATGAATCATTGATTCTTCCGTTCTGTGCATTCTATAATATTCCTGGAAAAGAGGATTCTCAAATGCCTTTAAATTTGGTTAGAATTTATGTTGGTTTGGAAGATCCTGATTGGTTAATTGAGGACTTGAAACAGGCGTTAGAGGTGGTGTGATTGGAGTTGGGTTTTAGGTTTAATAATCTTCTTTCCCATACTTTTTTCCTGATGAAAAAAGTACCAAAAAAATCAAGACTTAATTTTGAAAGTCAACAGTTCTAAATTCAATTTTAGCCACGCAGCCCAAACCTGCCTGCCGGCAAAGGCAGGTTTAGCTGCGAAAGCATAAAAAATCAAGTTTAGAAATGTGTCAATTTTCTATACAGTCTTGATTTTTTTATGCTGCTATATCCAGTCGGTATAGCTTGCCTATTTTTATCAAGAAAAAAAGTTAGGTTAGAGGATTAGAGTTTCATAAGTTGAGCTACTTGATTAGAGTTTTATTTGACAAAATTCAAATAAAAAGAAAATTCAAAATGAGTAAAATCAATAAAAAGATTAAACCATATTGTTTTTGACTTGCAAATATTTGTTTTTACCAAAAATGACTATATCTTTGGGAATAAATATTAATTCCAACTCATTATTATGAAAAAACAAGCAGTCAATCGAATGTATAATTTCCCTGATGCAGATCTTTATTTGCAGTCGATGGAAAGGATTAGATATGCATTACGAGACATTAAGCAATTTGAAAAATATGGTTACGATAAAGCGAGATTAAAAACCTTTCAGAACAATTGCGAAAAACTTAAAAACCTTCCTGATGATGATGAAATGGTTGGTGATCAAATGATCGTTACTGATAAAAAATACAAAGGCTCAGAAAAGTTAAAATCTGCAATTAGAAGTTTGATGACTAGAGTAAATATGAAATTTAGTAATCGTACTGGTCGATATAGAAAATTTGGTACTGCAAAGATGGGTGATATGACAGATGCTCAGTTGCTTTTTTGTGGAAGACGAGTTGCGAGAGTTGCACGTCAGCAAATTGATTTTCTCTCTGATGTAGGTGTTAATGAAAATGTAATCAATAAAGTAGTGGATGCTACTCAAGCTTTTGAAAATGCGCTTAATATTCAACAAGACAAAGTTGCGGATAGAGATATTGCTGTAGAAAGAAGAATTGATGTGGGAAATAATCTTTATCAAGAATTAGTTACGCTTTGTGATATTGGAAAAGATATTTGGGGCGAGACTGATTTGGCGAAATATGAAAACTATGCGATTTATGAAAGTAATAATGATCAGAAAATAAAACGTAAAGAAAAAATAAAAGAAGAAACTAAACAGAAGAAGAATTAGAGTTTCATCTCATAAAACTAAAACCACACTTCCCCACAATTCTTTCTTTGAAAGAATTGTGGGGATTTTTTTATTTAAATTTTAAACTAAACTAGCTAATTCTCATCAAGTTATGTCATTAAAATTAACACATATAAACTATCAAGAATTTATAAACAACTGACTAACAATGTCATTCATGTAACAAAAAAGAATATCTAAAATTTTCTTTTTATTATTAGGATAAAAAAAACTTTAACTGCTATATTTGAATTCACATCTATGAGAAAATTCAGAAATTTAAATCTTCATTTAAACTAGAGACCTTAAACAATTAAAACAAACTTGCCAGAAGGGAATTCACTAAGAATTCAATGTATTGTATATGGTAAGATTAGATGAAACACAGAATTTTCATTTTCCTTTTAAAAAAAATTCGACACAACCAACTTTAAATGTCTCCTCTAACAAGGATGATAAAACAGATAGAAATTTATCAATATTTGCAGGTAGTTTCTTTTTTGTAATATTATTGTTAATCTTAATGGATAACTCTAACACTAGTATCCAAAATTCTAACAATACTCTTACAAATATCAAACTTACTCAGCAATCTAGTATCGTGAGTCCTCAACTTGCTAGCATCATTCCGACATTAACTATCAACAAAACGAAAAACCTCAGTTCTCCGATTAAGGTAGAAGAAAAGCAAATTTCAAAAAAAGTAAATATTCCATCTCCTAAGACTCCAACGGAAACTTTAATTCCTATTGTCAAAACAAACAAAGTCAATAAAGTTACCAATTTCACTAAGCCTTATGTGGTAACTACTTCTTATTCAATTCCTAAAAAGAATATTGAAACAAAAAAAGTAATTCGGACTACTCCAATCAAAAAGTATAAAAATAACTCATCTTCTAATTTGACTGCAAAAGTAGCAATACCCAAAAAAGTATTTGCAAAAAAAACTTTAGTAGAAAAACCTACTAAAGAATTAAGAATCAATACTTCTATTGCAGAAGATTTATTGCCAACTCAATTTTTTGAAGCAAAAGCAAAAGCAGCTAGTGAAGGTAAATTACTCTATTTAAAATTTGGAGCGAAGTGGTGTTTGCCTTGTCGTCAAATGGAGCAAACAACTTTAAAAGATAAAAACGTAAAAGACATTTTAAACAAAAACTATATTCAATTCTCTGTTGATGTTGATGATTTCGATGGAGTAAACATGCAATCTTATTTCAATATTAAGCAATTGCCTGCTCAATTAATTTTTGATGCTAATGGGAATTTCCTTGCTCAATACAATAATTTCACTTCAGCAAATAAGCTAACTGAAATATTAGAGCAACACAGTAAATCAATCCAAAAAACTAACGAACTTATTAAAAAAGAAATCATAGATGAAGTTGCTGTAGCTTCCTATCCATTTATTTCTAACAAAGAGGAAACACTTCCTTATGCAATTTTCGATAAAGTAGTTTTGAAAAAAACTAAAGACGGAAATCAAATTACCTCTTTGAAGAATAAAGCTAAAAATTGGAGATACACATCTATAGATTTCACTCTACACAATGTCAATGAAGGAGTAATGATTATAAAGGTCAAAGAAACTCAAACTGGAAAAATTCTAGAAGAAAGGAATATTCCTTTTGTAAATAATTCCAGAATTATTGATACTACTACTACTGAAGATACTGATACTACTACTACTAATTTCCAATTGGATATTTCGCATAAGAAGCGAAAAGAAAAGGATGGGGAATATATTGTAGAGGTTTACCACAGTTACAAAAATACTTCCCGTCTGATTGGAACAACTACAATCATAAAAGACGGACTAATCCTCTTTTAGAAAAATTTGGTTTACCTGCTCCTATGTGGGTAAACCATTTTTTCAATTAAAAATTCTTGTAAAATCTATAGTTTGATATGATTAGCTAAGTTCTAGCTTTTTATTCCACACCTTTTATATGTTCCAATAAATCATCCAACTCCCAAGCATCTTCCGATTTATAATCACCAATTGAAGTCCTACAAAGTGCAGTAAGGTAAGCACCACTTTGTACAGCTTTTCCAAAATCATGAGCCAACGAACGAATATAAGTTCCCTTACTACATTCCACTAAGAAATCAATTTCAGGAATGGCAACTCTAGTCAAATCAAATTTATAAATATGAACAGGGCGAGCTTTGACTTCAACCTTCTCCCCTCTCCGAGCCAATTTATATAAAGGAACGCCATTGACTTTTAAAGCAGAAAACTGCGGTGGGTATTGCTCGATGTCTCCTAAATAATTAGACCGAGCAGTTTCAATTAACTCTGTAGTTATATGTTCCGTTGGATAAGTTGCATCAGGTTCTTGCTCTGCATCAAATGAAGGAGTTGTTTTTCCTAGAAGCAAAGTACCTGTATATTCTTTCTTCTGAGCTTGAAAAGATTCCAACTTCTTAGTGAATTTTCCAGTACAAATAATAAGTAAGCCAGTTGCCAATGGATCTAATGTTCCAGCATGACCAACCTTTATCTTTTTGACACCTAATTTATGTTTGATCGTATATCGTAATTTGTTGACCACATCAAAGGAAGTCCATTCCAAAGGTTTGTTAACCAAAAGAAATGCACCAGCTTGAAAATCATACGGAGGAGAAAAATTCATATTTATTAATTTAAAATAACCCCATACCTTTTGCAATCGCAATCGCAGCTACTACAAAACAGTAATATGCGAAATAAGACAACTTACTCTTTTTCACTAAAGCAATCATCCACGTACATGCTACCAAACCAGTTACGAATGCTGCTCCAAATCCAGCAAGCAATGGAACTAAATCTCCTGATGCATAAGATAAATCTCCACTTAACATATCTTTCGCCATTTTTCCAAAAATCAATGGAACGACCATCAAAAAAGAAAATTTAGCTGCTCTTGTCCTATCCACTCCTAACAAAACTGAAGTTGAAATCGTAGCTCCAGATCTTGAGATTCCAGGTAAGATGGCAATCGCTTGAGAGATTCCAATTATCAATGCATTGCTCCAACTTACTTTTTTAGTAGTGTTTTTAGCACGGTCGGCTAGGAACAATAACAATCCAGTTACAATTAGCATTACACCTACTAATAATATTTGTCTATCAAAAAGAGCTTCTAATTGTTCATCGAACATCACTCCTATTATTGCAGCAGGAATCATAGAAAGAATAATTTTCCCTGAAAATTCTAATTGTTCTTTTTCAAATGAAAATAAACCTTTGACGATTTCCATAATTTCATTTCGAAAAATAACCATCGTACTTAATGCAGTCGCTGCATGAAGAACAACTGTCATCATCATACTTTCACTTGCTGATTTATCATAACCAGTCATGACTTTTGCCAATTCTAAATGTCCACTACTACTTACAGGTAGGAATTCGGTTAGCCCTTGGATGACACCAAGAAATATCGCTTCTAAAATCTCACTCATAGAAATTTAATTTTTATTTAATAACCCTTTTTAATAAACTAAAGCGGAGATAGTGCTTAAGCAC
>JALZVK010000120.1 GCA_023301005.1 Saprospiraceae bacterium
ATGGAGTTACCTAATGCAGAGAGAATCGTAATCCCAAACGCGGGTCACCGTCCTCTGTGGGAGAATCCACAGGGCTGTGGGGCGATCATTTAGTTTATGACGCTGAACTGTCTTTGTAGGTTGGGAGAGCTAATATAAGTTCCTGATAGTAGTAAGAAAATACCTTTCTTACTGTGTTTAATTTTATTGAAGTTGGTTGGTTTTGGTTAAAGTTACCCTCAACCGTTTGCCAACTCTTGTCCTACTCTTTGGGGAAGCTCAAAGATGAAAAGTGGCAAGAATCCAGATATAGTTGGCTTGGTCAGAAGAAGAATTCCCCGAGAAAAAGCACTAGAAGTCTTAGAAAAGGGAGGGAAGCTTACGCGCACAGAGTTACTAGAGGAAGTCTTCCAAGCAAACCGAGAGAAATTCGGTGAATCCCGCAAGGATGGAGCAAGAAAGCTCAAGGGCATAGTAAACGAAGGCTCTAAAGAAGACGCCTTCCTCACCCTGCGAGACCTCCGAAAGAGCATTTTCACGTAGCACTCGCTACCAAAGCCCTCTCGAAACTACCCCGGGCAACCCGTCTGGTAAAAGCCATGCCCAGAGAGCAACGAAAATCCGTATTCGCTCCAAAAATCACGATTTTCAAGCGCGAAAGGCCCCCGGAAAACTAGGAAAAGAGGGTAAAATGTAAAATAGAGCGAAACCTTGACGCTGTTAGTAACGATGAGTCTCGTACTTACGCGCTCTTCTTGACAGAGGGACAGGTAAATGATATTTACTAGGACTGTAGTCAGCACTCAATGCTGTAGAAGCAGGCTTGGTAGAGGCTGAATCCGAAGGGGAGGGGGACTTAAGTGACTGAGAGAACTATCTATGCCCATGCTTCTTGAACCCGTGTTAGACTGTTGCTGCTTTGAGAAGAGTTTAAGTATTTTTTATTCTTCTTAATTAAATGACAGGCATGTAGTCTAATAGCTTAATATAGCCATCCACTGGTCGAACATTGGGGGCTACCTCAATCTTTCTGCGTTTATTTACAAACACGCCCTAGCCAATGAAATTTTTTTTACTAGAGTCACGCTCATCAACTCCTAATCCAGGTAAATCAATTGTTTATCTTACTATTGATAAATGGAATGATTACTCTTATATTACTCAATTTTACGCACAGCTATATGACAGCTCAGGCGCATTACACGCTCTAGGCTTAGTTAAAATTGGATTTCATGGGCAAACTAAAGAAACCTCGACTCATAAGCAGATAGGAGTGACAGAGTTCACTGAGTTAGGAGGCGCATTTTTCTCTCTAGGAGAAAGTTCTAGTTACTACTCAGCATTGTCAAAAGTTGAGGAAAAGGAGCGGTTAGAATATTTAGAATCACTCAATGATCTTGTATCCAGCAGTGATATTAAAAGTGAAATTCTTGAAGAGGGTGTTTTTAAAACTGCGCTGCTCAGATCCTTAAGTATGTATGATGTAAAGCATCAATTTAAGAGATGCTTAAAAGGCCTGCCCGAGCTTTCTGATTTCAAATTTACAATCAAACGCCAAGAAACTGATAAATTGGGAAAAGTTAAGGTTTCTTTCTCAGTCAACCGAGAGTCCAAGCCAAGCAGCAATATGCATGCGTTGATTGGTCGCAATGGGGTTGGTAAGACACAGCTTCTCAATGGGATTGTTAATGCGATTGCCGCTCCTAAAAAAACGGAGACACAAATATTAGAAAAAAGTAGAGGAGGCAGGCTTACTCCTATAGATGATGCTTATTTTAACACTTTGCTATCTATCTCTTATAGTGCATTTGATCCTTTTGAGCCTCCTTCAGAACAAAAAGACCCTACAAAAGGAACTTGCTACTATTATGTAGGACTTAAGAAAACCGTCACCTCAAACGATAGTGAGGCATCAAAAGTCTTTAATAAAAGTGGTGAGGAATTGAGAAGAGAATGTCTTGCATCTCTATGGGGGTGCCTCGAAAAACCTAAGGTTATCGAAGGTGAAGTACTATGGCTACGTTCATTATCGAAGCTGCATTCAGATGAGAATTTCGCTGAGATGAATCTCGAGAGTCTCTATGAATCATCCAAGAAAATTCCTAGAAAGGATAGTGAAGGTAAAGAACTAGATACAAATGTTAGAGAGGGGTTGTTTATAGATGAGAACTTTCGTTTACTCAATAGACTAAGTTCAGGACATTTGATGGTTTTATTGACGATCACGAAAATGGTGCAATATGTTGGAGAGAAAACACTCGTTCTCATAGATGAGCCAGAGTGCTATCTTCACCCACCACTTCTCTCTGCGTTGCTTAGAGCTACGGAAGATCTATTACGTGAGAACAATGCGATTGCAATCATCGCAACTCACTCTCCTGTTGTTCTTCAAGAAATTCCTCAGAACTGTATTTGGAAAATTGACAGGGTAGGAAAAGACACAGAGTTTATTCGCCCCATAACACCAACTTTTGGAGAAAGTGTTTCAACACTCACACATGAAGTATTTGGGCTAGAAGTCAGAAAATCAGGTTTTTACGATATTTTGAAAAAGGAAGTAGAGAGTGGCAAGGGGTTAAAAGAAATTGTTAAGGATTATGATGAACAACTGGGGCTTGAGGCAATAACTCACCTTGCAGGTATAATTGCAAATAATCAGGTAGAGAAATGATCCAGTTACCTATCCCGAATATCGATTATGCAGAGATGATAGACGAGTTGGAGTTTTCTATGCAAGCTTGCGAGAAGAAAAATAGACTAAGTCAGAGCAAGAAAGAACTTTCAGACCTACAAAGCTCTTATGAGAATTTGCTGACCTCATTATTACCACCTATAGCTGATAATAAAAACGACAATGTTGTAGGAACTCTCACAGGTAAAAATCTAAAGTGGCTCTACACTCAAAAGCTTCAAAAAAGTAAGTATTACAAACAAATTAGGAAGCAGGCTAAAGTATGCCCTTTTTGCTTAAACATGGATAGACCTAAAACTCTAGATCATGTCCTTCCTAAATCTGTTTACTTCGAGTATTCGATTTTGCCATTAAATCTCGTTCCTATGTGCCGAGACTGTAACTCGGGAGGCAAAGGAACTAGTAGGCCAGATAACTTGGATGAAATGACGATACATCCTTATATGGATGCGTCATGCTTTTTTGAAGATCAATGGGTTCAGGTCAGGTTTACTACTGTGGAAGATGTGAATACTATTCAATACTACGTAGAACCTCCTGTAGAATGGTCTGAGCGAAATAAGCTGAGAGCTAAAAACTTTTTCTATGGTATGAATTTACATGAAATTTTCTTAGATAGAGCGAATCACGAGATTGCAAACTTGAAGGCGAGTGTGATAGCTATGAGAAACAAAAATATGAGTTATGAAGATATCCATGACTTACTTGAAACTCAGATTACCAAGGAATCTTCCATATCCCCAAATCATTGGAAAGTCACCTTATACAGATCTTCGGGCAAGTTGTTTATGCCTGTTGCCTCATAAATAGAGCACCCCGAAGTTCTTGATAAGAGCCAAAAAACCTTGTCTGTCCGTAGAAACTCCGTGTAAGCCTCGAACGAGTCAACTGTGGTAACAATTACATAAAAAAACGCGTCCCTGAGGACGCGTTTTTTGTGTTTATAAGTAGGGGGGCTTACTTCATGAATTCGGCCATAAGCTTATTCATGGAGTTT
>JALZVK010000121.1 GCA_023301005.1 Saprospiraceae bacterium
ACTTCTGAAAATTCTAATTTCTCCAAACAAACTTCATGTACATTATGACTTCCTCCTGTTGCTGCTGAAAATCCCCAATACACATTTGGATTACCTCTAAATATTTCTCCAACAATATCATATTCTTTTTCTATTCGAAGACTTCCATCTATAGTAATTGAAATCGTTTTTATCTCCGCATTCCAACTCACTTTAGTTCGATGTAATTTACAATCTTCAATATTTTTTCTTTCAGGTAAAATTGGAATTGCTCTAGTCAATCCATCATAATGATTTAGATTTCCATTTTTCATAATAGATATATGATCATATTCTGGATCATCCATTTCATAATTTTGATAAGTATCCATTTCTATTCCGAGAGAAGGTTTTAACCTCCCAAATCCCATTCCTCCACCTTGCTCACCAGTTCTTAATTTATCATGAAAAATAAATACAATTCCATCTGCACCTCTATTCGAACAACCAAATTTTAAATCAATTTCTATTTCAAATGATTCACTAAGATTCACAGGTGTATTATACCAAACTGTTCCACCTTCCCAAGTATTTGCAGAAGTCAACTGAAAACAATTTTCACCTTTTTTAAAGGCATCTCCAGTTAACTTAAAAGACTCGGGAGTGATTTCGATACTTTGTGAAAAAAGATGGAAAGAAAAAAATAGGATAAAGAGGAGTAGTGATTGTCTCATTTTTTATTTTAAAAATAAACAACAATACCTTACTAGATTTATAATTTCGATAAAGAACTCTTTGTAGTAGATGAAAGTGAGATTTATAAGAAATGAAGATATCCGTGGAACTCATTTAGTTCTCTGTGAAATAGTCAAGTTAGAAGGTTATTTCACAGAGGTTCAAAGAGTAAAAAACTTGAAAAGTAGGTAACAAATTTTAATACCGCACCTTATAATCATAAGCTGATTCAAAATGCTTGATAGATTGAAATAACAATTCATTTACGGGAGTAGGAATATTATTCATTTTCCCTAAACGAATAACTTCACCTGCATACAAATCCACCTCAGTCAATCTCTCAGATTCTATATCTTGCAAAGTAGAAGCTTTGTTTTTTTTATTCAAAGCTCCAATAATTTCAAATACCGAATCTATATCTTTTTCACTCAAAGGAATATCTAATTTATTGGCAATAGCAATCACTTCTTTCATCGCATGATTCGCAATATTAAATGCAGGATTACCTTTTGCAAATGCTCCAAATGGAACTTTTAATAAAGCTGAAACTTGATTGATTCCTACATTCATCATAAATTTCCACCAATATTTATAGCGCATATCTTCTCGTACCTCATTAGGAAAATCACAGGCATCTAAAATTTCTTTAACACGATTTACAATATCGTTTTTACCTGAATCAAAAGCTCCAAAATAAATTTTTCCTTTAGATGAAAAACTAATAGAATTACCATCTCGTTGTCCATCAAGTCCTGCCGTAAATGCAGGAATTATTTTTACATCTTTTATTTTTTCTTTGATAAATTCCTCACTTCTAATTCCATTTAACAATGAAATTACAATTGTCTTTTCAGATATAAATGGTTCCATCATTTCAACTGCACTTTCGAGTTGATGATGCTTAACTGCTACAATTATCAAATCTAATTCTTCCGCTTGATCTGTCTCAAAAACATAGTTGAATTCGTAAGGTTCATCATTGACCCAATAGCCATAAGATAAGTACCGAGCCTTACGAGGCAAATCACAAATTACATAAACAGGAATCTTATGATCAAATGCCATTGCAGCATAAGATCCACCTATTGCGCCTAGTCCAACTATTCCTATTTTAGGTTGTTTCATTTCTTTTTTAAATTATAATAATCTGATAAGTAGTTAGACAAAAGAAAACTACTTAGTAACAGTAAAAAAATAAATTCGTCATTTAGACGAGGTTATTTTGTTTTCATTTTTTCTTAAAAAGAAGGAGTATTGTTAGCGTAGCGATACTATGACTGATTTTTAAGGAAAAATGAGAGCAAAAGAAACCGTCCAAATGAGGAAGTTATTCTTTTTCTGTTACTTAGTAACGTTAAAAGAATAACTGCAAAAATACAGATTTCTTATTCTCTTTTGTCTATATTAGCTTTAGTTAATATTAATTTTTTGTACGTATTTCTGTATAAATATGTTGACAATTCTATGCAAGACTTTAGTTTTATAAAAAAAGCAATCAAAATATCATGAAAAAATCAGTACTACTATTTATCCTAACCACATTTCTATTTTTATTATTTGCGCCTACGGCAAATAGTCAAATTTTAAAAAATAAAAAAAAGAATAAAAAAGCTTCGAAAGAAGCTCCTAAGAAAAAAGATAAAGACAGTAAAGTTAAACCTTATAAAGATGTCATTACCAAAAAAGCAATTTCTGATGAGGGACTTTTTACGGTACATAAAGTAGGTAGCAAACATTACTTCGAAATACCTGCCGACCTCTTGGAAAAAGAAATTTTGGTAGTAAGTAGAATTTCTGGATTTGTAAAAAATCTAAACTTTGGTGGTGCAGGTGTAAAGTCTCGTCCACAGCAAGTTATTCGTTGGCAAAAGATGGATGAGTCTATTTTACTTCGCTCGGTTAGTTACAATTCTGTTGCAAGCGAAGAAGATCCAATTTACAAATCTGTAAAAAATAATAACTTCGAACCTATCATCGCTACTTTCGATTTGGCAGCTTATAACAAAGACTCTACAGGTTATGTTTTTGAAGTGTCTCCCCTATTTACTAAAGATATTCCAATGATAGGTGCAGTATATTCTTTTCAACGTAAACAATTCGAAATCAATGGTTTAGATGCTAAACGAAGTATGATTACAGGTATGAAATCATATCCTGAAAATGTAGAGGTTAGACATATTTTAACTTATAAGGGAAAAAATTTACCAGACAATAATATCACTCAAACCATGTCGGTTGAGATGAATCAATCATTTATTATTCTTCCTGATGAACCGATGCAACCTCGTTACTACGATGCAAGGGTTGGTTACTTTTCCATTACTCAAACTGATTATAGTTCGGAGGCACATTTTACGGAAAGCAAACGATATATCACTCGATGGAGATTAGAGCCGACAGATATGGAAGCTTATAAAAGAGGTGAAGTCGTTGCTCCTAAAAAACAGATCGTTTATTATGTTGACCCTGCTACTCCAACGAAATGGGTGCCTTATATTATCCAAGGAATTAATGATTGGCAACCTGCATTTGAGGCGGCTGGATTTAAGGAAGCGATTGTAGGGAAAGTTTCTCCTACTGAAGATGAGAATCCAGATTGGAGTCCTGAAGATACTCGCTATTCAACATTGAGATATGTTTCGACTGATATTCAAAATGCAATGGGTCCTCATGTACATGATCCACGGTCAGGGGAAATTTTGGAAAGTGATATTATTTGGTATCATAATATTCAAAAGTTATTGAGAAATTGGTTTATGATGCAAACTGCAGGTGTAAATCCTGAAGCTCAAAAAGTAAAATTTAGTGATGAGTTGATGGGTGAATTAATTCGATTTGTAGCTGCTCATGAAGTTGGACATACTTTAGGATTGCCTCATAATATGGGTTCGAGTGTTGCTTACCCTGTTGACTCTTTACGCTCTCCTACTTTTACTGCAACTCATGGTTCAGCTCCTTCGATTATGGATTATGCTCGATTTAATCATATTGCTCAACCAGGCGATGGCGTAACTAATTTTTATCCTAAAGTTGGAGAATATGATGTATGGTCAATTATTTATGGTTATAAATTAATTCCAGATGCAGCGTCTGCTGATGCTGAAAAACCAACGCTGAATGGATGGGTAAAAGAAAGAGCTGATAATCCACTTTATCGTTATGGTGCGCAGCGAGGGAATACTTTTGATCCTACTTCTCAAACGGAGGATTTGGGGGACAATGCTATGCGTTCGGGCGACTTCGGTATTAGAAATTTAAAACGAATATTACCTAACTTGGTCAAATGGACTGAAGATGCTGGCGATGGAAATGACTATGCGCAATTGGATGAAATGTATGGACAAATTTATGGTCAATTTGGAAAATACAATCGACATGTGATTACCAATATTGGAGGTGTTATTGAAAAATATAAAACAACCGATCAAGATGGTGTTATATTTACGCCAGTTGATAAAGTGACGCAACAAGCTGCACTTAATTTTATTGACCGACAAGTTTTACAAACACCTGATTGGTTATTGGATAAAGATATTTTACAAAAAATAGCTCCGAATGGAGCTACAGAAAGATTGCGAAGATTTCAAGGTTCTGCACTTCGACAGTTGTTTGATTTAGGTCGTTTATCTCGATTGGATGAGGCAGAAGCATTACATGGAAGTAATAATGTATTTACATTGTTACAACTTTTTGATGGAACTAAAAAAGCTATCTTTACAGAGTTATCTTCTGGTGGAAATATCGATCCTTTTAGAAAAAATTTACAAAGAGCGTTTGTAGATAAAATGACTGACTTGATGAATGTAAAAGATGATAGATATGATCAGACTAATATCAAAGCTATCGCTCGTGGTACTTTGAAAACTTTAAAAAGAGAAGTGAGTTCTGCTACTGGTAGACAAAGTGATACGGCTGGTAAATATCATTTGGAAGATTTGGAGGAACGTATTAATATGATATTGGATCCGAAATAAATAATAATTGAAAATTGAAAATTGTCTTTTAACTTGAATGAGTTTCTTAAAGCTTTACGAACTCTTGCACTCACTTTTTTTCTACCCGCAGATTTCGCAAAGCAGTTCAAAATTAGAAGGTATTTTTCAATTTTTCATTTTCAATTTCCTTTTGTGGTAAAAAAATCAATTAAAAAAAAACTACAACTAATGTAAAAATGGAAAACACCCTCGACGAACATTTATTAGGAAATTTTAGCGAAGCTGATTTTAAATTATATAAAAGATTCTTTCGACAGGAAGATGCATTGTCCTATGCTGAGTTGCTCAAGGAGAATGATATTCCTTATCGTTTGGGTGGTAGTGATGTTTTAATTACTGAGGCAATTGTTGGTACACCTAGTTATCCTAAAATCACATTGAAGGTTTTGTCTTCTGATTTTAAACGAGTGAATCAACTTATCGAAGAGGAAATATTAAATAGCGGTGTTGATTTGGAAGAGCATTATTTAAATGAATATACCGATCATCAGCTTTTGGATATTTTAAAAAAACCAGACGAATCTTCGATAGAAGATATTATTATAACAAAACAATTACTAAAATCAAGAGGTATTCCTATAGATGAAAGTGCATTAGAAAATATGAAGATGGATCGACTCGTCGAATTGCAGAAAGGGAAGAATGTAAACAATAGTGTCATTATTGGTTATTTAGTTGCTATTATAGCAGGCGCATTTCTTTTCAGTCCTCTTATTTTAATTGCAGCAATTGGAATGGGACTTTATTATTGGAAAGATACGAGTGTTGATATTGATGGAAATACCTATTCTACATTTGATCCTCCAACTCAGAATTTTGGACAATTTCTTTTAATCTTTACCGTAATTGTAATTGTAGTAATACTGCTCAGCGGTATACCTTTATACTTAGATATTTCGTTTAGATAACGAAACAACACTTTTTCTTAGATAAATAAACATTAAACTTAATAACAATGAAATTCCTTTTCCCTCTTACTTTATTTGTAGTTCTTTTATCTGCTTGTCCGAAAGTGGCAACAGAATCAGGTAATCAATTAGGAGAAATTATTGAAGTACCTATTAACGAACCTATCACAATTCCTTCTGAAAACATTTCAATTATTCTATCTGATGTAAAAGAAAGTAGATGCCCTAAAGATGTGAATTGTATTCAAGCTGGAAAGGCTGTGGTACATATTGATTTTGCTATCCAAGATGCGGTGTATCCTCTAAAAATAACAGCGAAAGGAATGTGTTACGAACTAGATGGAAGCTGTGGAAGTACTCAACTTGCTCAAGGATATTCTGTCAAATTACTTGCGATCAATCCCTACCCTATTGGCAATCAAAAACCTGATAGAAATTATATCGCTCGAATACAAGTGACGAAGAAGGAAATGTAAATGTATTGTTATATGGTTTCGCTTCGCTTATTGTTTTATTGTTTTCTAAAATCTGTGATTCACATTTTTTCGATAACCATAAAACAATAAGCGAAGCGAAACCATATAACAATACAATAAAATTTAACCCTGCTTCTTCCGCTCTACCACCTCTCCATTTTTATAAACATAATCCACAGAGAGAGAACCATCTTCCAAATAATATCTATAGATACCATCTTGAACGCCATTCTTATATTCAATCTCTTCTTTGACTTGTCCGTCTTTCCCTGTTTTATGAAATGTCTTAGAGACACCATGTAATTGACCTGCTTTGTAATGTTTTTCAGTTTCTCTACGAGAATAATTATAAGTTACCCAAGTACCATCTTGCAAGTCATCCGCATAATATCCATAAGCTTCTACTCTATTATTAGTTCCTATACGCATCCACAAACCATTCTTTTTTCCATCCACATAATTAGTAATTGTGTTGGCAATGATATTACCACCATCATGATACACCACCCAAGTACCTGTTTTTTTTCCATCAAATAATTCTCCTTCTTCCAGAATGTTACCACCAGGAGCAGCTCTCATTGCTTTTTGAAATTTAGAACCAGGAAAATCCACTACTGTAAAACCAGTAAGGTTTGCTGGAGCTGCAGCAGTAGGAGTTGCCGTACCACCGCCACATGCAGAAAACAAGACTGCAACAAATAAGATTAAAATACAATTTTTCATATTCCGATTTTTATGGTTTAGGAACGGTGAAAGAATAAGTTTCCGATTTTAAGGCGAATTATTTTGGTCTTAGGTTTTCTTTAAAAGAAGGAGTATTGTTAATACTATGACTGATTTTAAACCTGCCTGCCGGCAAAGGCAGGGAGAAAAATAAGGGCAAAAGAATCGACTTAAAACGGGAAGTTATTTTTTCATCATTCCTAAAATATTTAAAAAAATAAAAAACACTCGATTTTGGTTTTAAGCTAAAATCGAAGAACAAATTTAATTTTTTTATTTTTTTCACAAAATGAACTTGAAGATTTTATTTATAAAATCTTCAAGTCTCATTATAAATCTTTTCCAAAATCACATAGCAAAATCAGAGTGTGTATAAACATTCTTTAATTAGCATAGTTTTTGTTTTTAAAATACATATTGAAAATCATAATTTGTTTTCAAGGAATAAACCGTTGTATTTAAACGAACAGCAATACTATTTTATAATGAACACTATAAAAACATTTTTGCCAAGAACTATTCTAGAACTATTCTCAATAGTAGGATTATTATTTATTTTCTCCAATCAGTCATTAGGAAACGTAGATACTATTTACGCTTCTATTCCTACAGGTCAATTTGGTTCTAACTGTATAGATGCAAGTAACTACCCTGGCGACATCGTAAGTATTACTAATTTGTGTCCTGACTCAAGTGGTACTTATGCAATATTTACCATTTCAAATACAGGAAGCGGATGTATTAATTATTTTGGAATATCTAATGGTTCATCATTAGGTTGCTTTGAAATATGTGATGAACAACAAAACTGCGATACACTTTATCTTTATTTAAATACAGAAATTCCAGCTCCTTTGGCTATCAATTGTGATACCTTAATTGGACCAAGTGAATTAAATATGAGTACAGCTGATTGTGCTTTGGGTTTAGATGTTTGCTTACCACTTCGATTAGATCAATTGTCAACATTAGAAATATATGATAATGGCGTTTTAATAGATAATGGAATAACAGGTTGTGCTGCTGATACTATTATAGCTTATACCTATAGTAATTTATTTGGTCAAGGAACAGCTGGACCTTATCTCTTAGAGTCTTGGAGTATCAATGGAACTGAATTTTCAGGAGACTTTCCAGATATCGATGCATTATTAGATTCGATGAATGTATGGGATACATTAGGAACTTGGCATTTTGATACCATTGTTCCTTTTACTATTGTCGGAGGATTTAGCGAAAATTTTTATAATTCTATCATTGCCTCCAGACCTGGAATTGTCAACTCGACTTCTATCATGGGTACGAATTACGGACTTTCTTTTTTAGGTAGTGAAATTAATTTATCCGTAGGTCAACATGAAATCACAATCGTAGATAATATAAATTCTTGTTCAGATACAATTACAATTAATATAGCATGTCTTCCTAATGATTATTTGACACTACAAACTTATGTAGATCTCTCAGGAAGTATATGTGTCGATACGAGTGATTTGTTAGGCAACTTTGTCTCCTTAGAAAATGCTTGCCCCGAAACTACCGCTCCAAATATGGAAATTGATATTTTCCCAAATGATGTTTGTGTAGATTGGACTACGCTCGCGGAAGGTACTTCAGAAGTATGTTTAGTAGCATGTGATGATTTAGGATTTTGTGATACGACATTTATCACATTTAATATTTTCGATCCAACTCCTGATACTATTGAGGTAATGATGGACCAAAATGATACTTATTTTTATTGCGTTGATTCTACAGAGTTATTTGGTATAATCAACTCTTATGTAGTAAGTGATTCGACAATTTCAACAGCAACAATAACTTTGGATACTGTTGATTTTTGTTTGGAAATACAAAGCACGGTAGCAGGAAATGATTTTGGTTGTGTAGTCATTTGTGATGATCAAGGAGGATGTGATACGACTTGCTTTAATATAACAGTTGGTACATTAGGAGGCGGCGATCCACCAATTGCCAATGATGATATTGATACAACTGCATTTGATACTCCAATTACAATGCATGTTCTTAATAATGATTCAAATACTGTTATAGGTGATTCATTTGTAATCATAACAGATCCTACCAATGGAACTTTAACCTTTGATTCATTAGGAAATTACCTATACACTCCAAATCCAGGTACTTGTGGAGTCGATTCTTATGTTTACGAAATCTGTAATGATTATGGTTGCGACCAAGCTATTGTAACGATTCACGTTTTATGTGATGAGGTAGTTGTATATAATGGATTTTCTCCAAATGGCGATAACTTAAATGATACATTTACAGTAAGAGGATTAAATGGTCATCCTAATAATCAAGTATATGTTTACAATCGTTGGGGGAATTTAGTTTATCAAGGAGATGATTATCAAAATGATTGGAATGGAGATTGGAATGGCAAAATTCTTCCTGCGGGAAGTTATTTTTATGTCATTGATCTAAATGATACGAATGGTACGCAGTATTCAGGTTTATTATATTTAGCTAAATAAAACTCAAAAAAAGAAAAGTGCTTAAAGAATTTATTCTATTAAGTAAACTTTCAGTCCTACTATCAGTCCTCGATAGTAGGATTTTTTTTTGAAAAAATCTACATAAAATTAGATACCATAAATATAATAATGCAAACAATTATTAGAAAAATGATAAAGTAATTTCCGTATTTTTCATCAATCATATACATAGCTGAAAGCATAATAAGAAGTGGTATATACATCAACCAAAAACCTGCTAACTCTTTATATAGATTTCCTAAATAAAGTACTAATCCAACTACAACAGCTAATAGTATTAATGAAAGAGATATTGTTTTTTTATTCTTGTTCATAATTTCAGAGGCGGTTATTAAATAAAATAGATATAAGAGCTTGTTGGGGAATTATATTTCGGCTAAAAACGCCCTTTTTTTGATGACACTTCTTTGAAAAAAAAGTCAAATAGCGCAGACTATGTTCCTATTTT
>JALZVK010000122.1 GCA_023301005.1 Saprospiraceae bacterium
TCTATGAAAACAATCATTTATCTCTTAGTACTACTAACTCCTAGTTTAGTATTTTCTCAAATCAATAACCATAAGCACGATTATATTTGGATACTCGGTCAAGATGTAATTCTATCTACTCCTGAAGGACAAGGAAATCTTTATGATTTTAATGGAGATACATTAGAAGTATCTTTTTTAGAAAAAGATATGAATATTGATTTTACGAATGCAAGTATTGCTGATACTGCTGGTAATCTTCTATTTTATACCAATGGCTGTTATATAGCAGATGCTACTCACGAGATGATGGAAAATGGCGATGAAATAAATTACCCTGGTTGGGCTTATGATACCCATTGTGCAGATGGTACTAATGGATACACATATTCTCAAGGGGCGATGATTCTACCTCAACCTGATAGTTCTCATATTTATTATCTATTTCATGCTAAGGTAACTTTAATTGATAATCCTCCTATTCTTGATTTTGTAGCTACACCTCTACAATATACTAAAATAGATATGACGAAAAATAATGGATTAGGATCTGTTATTGAAAAGAACGAAGTTGTTTTAGGAGATACTTTACAACCCGAACATCTTACCGCAGTTCGTCATGCCAATGGAAATGATTGGTGGATAATCATGACTCGACAATTTAGTGATTTATATTATAAAATTTTATTTACTGCTGAAGGCGTTGATAGTATTCAAATACAAAATGTAGGTATTCCTGAACCTATAAGTTCAAGAGGAAGTGGACAGTCTGTTTTTTCTCCTGATGGGACAAAATATGCTAGGTATGATAGATTGAGTCAGGTTCATTTATTTGACTTTGATCGGAGTACAGGTGATTTAAGTGACTTTCAAAATTTAATTCTATTAGATACTGCTTCAGTAGGAGGAATAGCTTTTTCCCCTAATAATAGATTTTTATATGTGTCATCAGCATTCTATTTATTTCAATTTGATTTACATGCTACAGATATTCAAGCATCTAAAGTATTGATTGGAACTTATGATGGATTTGAAGATCCTTTTCCTACTAATTTTTGGAAAATGCAATTAGCTCCCGATTGTCGTATTTATATGAATAGTACAAGTGGAGTAAGGTCAATGCATGTCATTCAATCCCCTGATGAAAAAGGCTTGGATTGCGACTTCCAACAACATGGATTATCCTTACCTTCTAATAATGGTTTTGGGTTTCCTAATTTTCCTAATTACCGATTGGGCGTAACACCTACTTATCCATGTGATTCTACTATTGCTTTTCAGACATTGGTTGCTATTGATGAATTGATAGAACAACAAAATTCAGTAAAGATTTTTCCAAATCCTACCCGTGAAGTGATTCATCTAGAATTTGAAAAAGGAGTAGATGGCGAAATAGTTTTTTTCAATACAGTTGGTCAACGAGTTTTCCAACAATACATTTACAAATATGAAAAAAAATATGAATGGTCTTTGAATGAGTTAAATACTGGAATTTATTTTTATAGTATTATCTCTGATGGGCGATTATTGAAAAGTGGTAAGGTGGTGAAGGTGGAGTAAATATTTAAACAACAAAAAAAATGAAACGAATAATCTTAATCATTACTTCTTCTATTATTTTTTCTGCGGTAACCGCTCAGATTACATTTAACAATAGATATGACTTTGATAGTTTGAGTAATATTATTACGGGTGTTCATCCTACAGATAGTTGTTATTATGCTACTGGTATTATTGCAGATTCAGTTAATATGGCTGCTCCTGGAAATATCTTTATTAAGTTTGATTTGGATGGAAATATACTTTTTGAAAAAAGATATACAAGTCCTATTAAGACTTATGAAATATGGCTTGGTGGGTTAAAATCGAATTATAAAGGAGAGTTAATTGCGGTAGGGCATACGATAGATACTATGCGACATGGATTAATGATTAAGTATAACACAGAAGGAGATACAATTTCAACAAGACAGTATTTAAGTCCAAATTATAATACAACCTCTGACCCTTTTTGGTTTTCTGATGATTTTATAAATACTTCTGACAGCGGTTTTATGCTTTTAGCTAATACAACAATTTCCGTATCAAAAGATATTGTAGTATTTAAGTTAGATAGTTTAGGTAACACCATATGGTCAAAAACATATGGAACTTCTTATCCTGAAATTCCATGGGTTATTCTTCAAAATGATGAGGGATATTTAATTGGTGGTATTAGTTGGGATCAACAAGAATATTATAGGAATTATATTTTTCAAATAGATGAAGACGGAAATGTATTATGGGAATATTTATCACCATTAGAAGATAAGAAAGTAACAGCTTATGATATTGTATTGTCTTCAGATAATGAAATGATAATAGCTACTACATTTATAAAGTCAGGAATTTTAAATAATTCAAAAGCTATTGGTGGAATATATAAAATGGATAGTGATTTTAATATTAGTTGGGAAACTGAGGTAAAAGAAAGTTCTCCAAGCAATCCAAATTATTTAAGAAATTTAATTCACTTAGAAAATGAAGATAATTATGTTTGCCTCGGAGAGATTAATAGCAACGCATGGATAACAAAAATATCATCTGAAGGTGATAGCTTATGGAGTAGAACCTATACATATCCAAATACAGCTAACTTTGCTACTCATCGGGTCAACGATTTTCAGCAAACCTCAGATGGCGGTTTTTTAATTTGTGGAGAAACAAGAGGCGATGGTGGTACAGGACAGAGAGGTTGGTTACTTAAGTTAGATGAATATGGTTGTTTAGTTCCTGGATGTCATATTGTAGATAATATTACATCACTAGAGAATGATATAGAAGTAAAGATTTACCCTAATCCTACGACTGATTATTTGAATATTTTTATAAAAGGAGAATTAGATAAAGGTATCGCTCGAATCGTTAATTTGGAAGGTCGGACTATGAATACTTTTGATGTTGAAGGTCGGAATAGTACTTTTATTTATTCTATTTCTCATTTGCCCAATGGGATTTATTTTTTACAAATTCTAAATGAGAAAGGAAAAATGACAACGAAGGAGTTTGTGGTGCAGCGGTGATTTATTTTAAAATAAAAAACTTGTAAGTCTATTGTTATAAATTCTTTAAACAAAA
>JALZVK010000123.1 GCA_023301005.1 Saprospiraceae bacterium
GCACAGTTATAACTGTGCAATATGATACTCTTAATAAAAATGTAAAACTATTGTTATAAAATTATCTCAATTGATAACCTAAACTAATTTTCAAATAGGCATTATCTTTATTCGTTAAGTCGAAAAAATAACTTGGAGAACTAAACAACCATCCTTTATTTATAGTATTCCATCCTAATTGAGTTGATAAATAAAATTTCTTAAACCACTTATAATCAAAGCCTATTGCCATATTATATCCCATCCCTTTTTCAAGTTCGCTTTTTTCAAAATTAACATTTGTAATTTCTCCTGAAAGCTCAATAGGTTGAAAGTCAATTTCTTGAGGCAGTCTTAATAAGATACCTCCACCTATAAAATATGAAAAACGTTTTTTATTGATAATATCAATTTTAAAAAACTGATCAAACTCAATAGTTTTTAATCGATGACCTTCACTAAACCATGACATTATAATTTTTTGATCAAGAAATGTTGTTGGTCTAAAACTAAAAGCACCAACAACTTCTTTACCAAAACGACGATGTGCATATGAAAAAGAAGTAATCGTGGAAAACCTTTTCCATCGTAATCCAACAAAAAGTCCAGGTATATTTGTAATGGTATTAGAGTGAGTATTTTGAAAAGTTAATTCTATATTATTGCTAATTCCAGTTACCAACTGAAATGATTTTTTCTTTTGAGCAGATAGAGTGATTGGTAAAATAATACTGATAAGAATTATCAGAGTTTGAAGTTTTAAATTTTTCATTGTGCTTTATTAAAATTACGTTGTACATAATTACTTATGTTGCTTAAAATTAAAAAATAGTTAAGTCTTATTTTAATTTTACATAAAGAAATAAAATTATTCTATGAAAGTAAAAGTCTGCCTTATCCAAGAGTTTCCTGTTTTTTTTGACAAAGAAAAAACGATTCAAAAAATTGAATCACTTACTAAAGTTTATGCAAAAGAAAAATGTAAGTTGATTGTTTTTCCAGAATCATTTATTCCTGGTTATCCTAGAGGATTTAATTTTGGAGCAACTATCGGAAGTCGAACTGACGCGGGTCGAGAACTCTATGCGGAGTATTATAAAAATAGTATTGACTTAGCAAGTAAAGATTTGACTCGACTCGAAAAGTTAGCAAAATCTCAAAAAGTATTTTTAGTAATAGGTGTAACTGAAAAACAAAATACCAACGGAAGTCTCTACTGTTCCATGTTATACATTTCTCCTAAAAAAGGTTTGATGGGTGTTCATCGAAAAATAAAACCTACTGGAACGGAAAGATTGATTTGGAGTGAATCGGCGGGCGAATCATTAGTGACGTTTAATACTTCTATTGGAAAAATGGGTGGATTGATTTGTTGGGAAAATTATATGCCTTTGGCTCGAATGTCGATTTATCAAAAAGGTGTTGAAATCTACATCGCTCCTACTGCGGACTCGCGCGATGAGTGGACGTCGACGATGCAGCATATTGCTTTGGAAGGTAGATGTTTTGTTTTGGGATGCAATCAATTTTTCACAAAATCAATGTATCCTAAAAAGTATCAATCGCTTGTGGAAAATGAATCTGAAAATATGTGTCGTGGTGGAAGTGTGATTGTTTCTCCGCTTGGAAAAATTTTAGCGGGACCTTTATTTGATGAAGCGGGTGCGGTGATTGCGGAAATTGATTTGGAAGATATTAGTAAGAGTAAATTAGACTTTGATGTGATTGGACATTATGCTCGGAATGATATTTTTAAATTTAGTGCGAAGGAGCAACCTGAGATGAGGGATGAGATTTGAGTTTTTCTCGAACTTATTTTTTACCACAGAGTTATTCGACAACCTATACACCTAAACACATTTTATTTTTTACCGTTAAATTAATTAACAAAATAAATTATTTTTGTGGCTTCAAGTTAAGGTGTGGTTAATCTGATATAAATGATTTGCCTTTCCTTCTTATCCTTGTTATTTTTAATCAAAATAAGATTACCTTTTCATTAAATATATACAAATATGAGAGCATTAATAATAACAATCGCAGCGATATGTGTTTTTTCATTAAACATATTTGCACAAAACAATTCCGATAAAAAGAAAAAAAATACTTTAAAGGCTGGTTACGGTTCTACATTTCATAGTAATGAAATGGTTGGGAATTTTTACTATGGAGAGTACACTCGGTTTTTGGGTAAACGATTTGCGTTAAGTGGATCGGGTGGTTATGTCGATGCAAATAATGAGAATCAAGATGCTCCGACTGATTTTGCTTTCGAAGCTTATAAAGGTGATTTGAATTTATATTTATTACCTGTCAATAATTCTAAAAGTAGTTTAAAGTTGGGTGGTGGTGCGACTTATTTTTCAGGTGATTTTAGTTCAAGGGATACTTTGGTTGTTAATCCTACGCTTGAAGATGTAGATGGTTATGGATGGAATTTAGTTGGAGAGTTTGAAATATATGTTGCGAATACTTTAGTCATTGGTTCGAGAGCAGCATTTACAAAAGCGGATAATGGAGAGAATTTTTATTTCTTTGGATTGAATGCTGGATTGAAGTTTTGAGTTTAAAATTTGTAACTATCAGTAAAGACCCCAACGGGGTCAAATAAAATAGCAAGGGGCATCGCCCCTTGTAGAACAAAAAAGAAGTTGAAAGTCCTGAAGGGGCGAAATATCTTAATTACTGTTTCGCTCTTTCAGAGCTTCCTTCTAACTTGTTTTTTTCAAGGGGCGATGCCCCTTGCTATTCTGTTAAACCCCGTTGGGGTTATAATGCTGAACAGTAACTAAAATTTAAACTAAACGAAAAAAGAGAAATGGATTAATCCATTTCTCTTTTTTTTATTGTTAAAAAGAACAGAGCGTAGAGACCATTTTATTATGAGAAAAAACATTCTCTCATTTCTCTCCTCTCTCCTCTGAATATTAAAACTTAGGACAATTCACTTTATATTTATCTTTAGAAGGATGAATATAAATTAACGAAACTTCAATGGCACCTCTTGATTGAGAAGCATCTTTAAGTGAAGAAGTATTGACATCGTAACTTACTCCTAGATTAAATCTTTCCATTTCAAGAATTGTAGAAACTATCAATGCATCAAAATGTGAACCGTCAACTGTTTTAGTAACACGAGTCCATAGACCTGCACGAATTGCTACTTCTCTCCAATCATGATTACTATATCTTATATTCGCACCTAAGTTAGTTTGTAACGAAGGTCCTTGACCTGTAACCATTATCGCAGGTAATAAACTTAACTCTCTTGTAAAAGGAAATTCAGCTCCACCATGAGCAACCCAACGCATATGTAAAGTTTCAGAGTCTCCATCGTATAATGAAATTTCAACTGGACTAATATGATTTAATGCTCCTCCGAAATACACGCTTGTATTTTCGTCCATTCGAGCGTACCATAATAATCCTGCATTGAAGTCCAAAAACATATTGGAAGAGTTCGCTAAATCGCCTTCTAAGTTATCTGCATTTTGATTAACGGAAACTGTAGGTCCATCATATTGAGCAGAGAACCAAAGTCGAGAAGGGTTTATTCTATTTTGTCCAACACCTGCTTGAGCACCTGCAACTAAATATTGAGCTTGGCTACTATATCGACTTCCACTCAATTGTTTCAGATACGAAACACTTAAATTTCCTCTGTACTGTCCAAACAAAGAAGTACCTCCTTGGTCTTGTAATAAATGTACTCCAAATGATAGATAGTCATTTCTAACAATACGTTTACGCATGTCAAAACTTGCAGCGACTGTTCTAAATGGTTGAGTTGAAAGTATACTATTATATTGCTCTCGATAGTTAACCGCAATTCTTGAGCTTCCTTCAAATATTCCTGTCATAGCAGGATTAAGATGAAGTGGTGCCATATAAAATTGTGAGAAATGAGGATCCTGCGCTTGTACTTGCTGCGACAATATCACAAACACGATTACTAATAATTGCGTAAATCTTTTCTTCATAATTTTTCTTTTTTATCCATTTTCACTTTTTACCATAGCACAGTTGGAAACTGTGCTATGGTAATTCTGTTTTGGATTTATTCTTCTAAATTATCAAATTAAAACCTCTTTATAAAATCTTTAAGAGGTTTATATTTTTTTTTATTTAATCAATGTCGTCTGACCTTTATGATTTCCTTTTGCACCATCTATGTATTCCACTTCCATATACCATACAAATACTGCTGGGTTCAATTCTTTACTTCTAAACAATCCATCCCAACCTACATCTAGGTCATTGATTCCAAATGGTAATTCGTTTTGATAAACTAACTCTCCCCATCTGTCATATACTCTGAATACATTGACTGTTGTACCTTCATCACCATGAGGTCTTAATACATCATTATTGCCATCTCCATTAGGAGAAAATCCTGTAGGTACAAGTACTCGTCTGAATTTATTGACAAATACAGTAACAACATCTCTGGCAGAACATCCAAACTCATCTTCAACTGTCAATTGGAAACTCGTTTGGAAATTTAATTTAATAGCATCTGGATTAGGACAGTCCGCACAAGTCAAACTATCTGATGGTGACCAATTATAAAAATAATTTCCAGCAGGAGTAACTGTTGAATTAAGATTAGCAGTCTCTCCTAAATTAATGGTAAAGTTATCTCCTAAGTCAACTACGATTGGTTCAGGTCCTCCTACTGCAGTAGTGAAAGTAGTTTGACATCCATTGCGATCTTCGATATAAGCAGTATAGCCTCCTGATTCCAAACCTAAGAAGGTACTAGTTGCAGAGAAATTATCACCATCCAAACTATATGTAAATGGTGCTTCACCTCCTTGAGCATTTATAAAAATAGATCCATCACTATCTCCAAAACAGGTTACACTATCCGCATCAACTTGTGCCCATAATGGTTCAGGTGAGTCTACAATAACAGAGTCTATTTGCTCACATCCATTGCTATCTGTAATGGTAACTGTATAGAGATTAGCAAATAAATCTATTGGATTTTGATCTATTGAAGAGAAAATATTTGTAGTATCTGTATTCGACCATGAATAAGTGTAACCAGCCGTTCCGCCTGTTACAGTAGTCATAATTGTACCTATGTTATCACCTGCACATGGATTATCTTCAGTAACAAAATCTACATCAAGAGGTGTAGGTTCGCCTACTTCAAAACTTGTAGATGCTGTACAATCATTATCATCAGTCAATGTTACAAAGTAAGTACCGGCAGCTAAGTTAGTTGCCGTTTGCGTAAGTTGATTGTTAGTATTAGTATCCCATTGGTAACCAGTAATGTTGGTATTGGAGTTCACTTCCACTTCACCATTACCTAAACCGAAACAACTCGCATCAATAATATTAGCTGTCGCTTCAATTGCAACAGGTTCTGTTAAATTAACTTCATTTTGAGAAGTACATCCTTGAATGTCAGTTACCAAAACGGTATAAGTTCCTGCTGTCAAATTTGGATTTAAAACATTAGAAATATTATTACTCCACGAGTAATTATAATCTGTCAATGTTCCGTTCATTCCCGGTAATCCACCTGAAACAAAATTGACTCCTATTTGACCATCACTATTACCATTACATGTTGGAGGAATTTGAATAATATTTACATCAATTGGATCTAAATCATTATTTTCTAACGATGCTGTAATCTCACAACCATTCACATCAGTTACTGTAACTGTATAAGTAGTATTATCATCGAGATTAGTAGCAGTATTCGCATTTGATACTGGAGCGTTATCCCATACATAAGTATAATTAGTTCCTGTACCTCCTGATGGAATTGCTAGTAGGATGCTATTATTTTGATCCGCACAACCTTGGAAATCTTGAGTAACGATAGTTGATACTGCTGTTGCAGGTTCATCTATTTGAGTACTCGCTATAGCCGTACATCCATTATTATCTGTAACAGTAACAATATATCCACCTGTCGGTAAATTAGTAGCAGTTTGCTCAAATTGACCTGGTAGAGAATTCCATGCATAGTTATATGGTTCAACACCTCCTGATGGATTCGCTAAAGCTTCTCCATCATTTCCATTAAAACAATTAACATCCGTAGGAGAAATTACTGCTGTTAAAATTGCTGGTTCATTGACTACAATAGAAGCTGTTGCGGTACATGCTGCACCGTCAGTTATTGTAACCGTATAAGTTCCTTGAGCTAAACTATTAGCAGGATTAGAAAACTGTGCTAATTGATCACTCCATAAATAAGTAAAATTACCATCACCTCCCGATACAAAGACTTCAGCAAAGCCTGAATTTTCTCCATTACATAATACATCAATTGCCACGATACTATCTATAACTATTGCGTCAGGATTACTAACATCAATACAATCAACTGCTGTACATCCTAATCCATCTGTTACTGTTACACAATAGTTATCTGGAATCAAATCAATAGCTGTACTAGTAGTTTGTGTATTATTCCATACGTAGGAATAATTAGAACCTGAACCTCCTTGTGCAAAAGCAGTAGCAGTTCCGTCCATATTATTTCCTATACAAGTTGTAGAAGTTGCCGCTAATGTAAGTGTCAACACAGGTGATTCTGTTATCGTAAAACAAGTATCAATTGAACATAAATTTCCATCTGTTACAGTTACACAATAAGTATCAGCGGCGATGTTAAGTTGATCTTGAGTTGTAGCATTATCACTCCATAAATAAGTATAACCTACTGCACCTCCTATTACTTCCAAATCTATATTACCTGAACTATCTCCGAAGCAATTGACATTATCAATATTAGCATTTAGCGTCATACCTGTAGGTTCGCTTATTACTTCCGTTACTTCTATTTGACATTGATTAGCGTCCATAATTGTAACCGTATAAGTTCCAGCAGTAAGAGTGTTAGCGGTTGCAGTTGTTTGACCATTACTCCATGAGTAAGTGTAAGTTCCTGTTCCACCTGATGGAGTTGCCATAGCAGATCCATCATCTCCTGAATTACATGCAACATTCGTTGTAGTAACCATTGCTGTTATTGCGGTAGGTTCTCCTATCGTTACCATTTGCTCTAATTGGCAACCATTGCCGTCAGTAGCAGTAACAATATAATCACCTGCAGCTACGCCGCTTATTGATTGTGTAAATGTTTGGAGCGGAGTTGTATTCCAAGCATAGTTGAAATTTCCTGCGCCTCCCATTCCAGTTGCAGCTGCACCTCCTGTAGCTGTTCCATTACAATCTACGGAGTCTGCTACAATGTCAATAGTAATTGGATCTAAAGCTGGTACATTAACATCAAGAGTATCAGAACATCCATCCACATCCATCAAAATTATAACATGATCGCCTGCTGGTACACCACTAAATATTCCATTGCCTTGAGGTGGATCGGAATTGATTTGATATGTAAATGGTCCAGTTCCAACGCCTATCGCATTTACAAAAACAGAACCGTCATTTGTATTAAAACAAGATGGAGAGGTTATACCATTAGGTGGTAATTCCAACTCTATATCACAATTAAAATAAGTACACATCGCACTCGCTACTCCTACGGAACAACTCGCATTTGAAATATTAGCTTGAACTTCGATACTTACAGGATCTCCATTAACAAGTCCTGAAACGATATGACCATCTACACTACTTGCTGGTATCCATCCTGTTCCATTTATATTAACTATATAGTCGCTAATACCTGGAACTTGATCCCAAATAAAACTAAGGTTTCCATTAAATATAGTATCACATGATAAATTAAGTGGCGCACTAATAACCGATAATACATTTACAGTCATCGTGTCTAATATCTCACAACCATAGTCATCAGATATTTGAAGAGAATAAGTTGATGTCGTAAATGGTGTTGCTAATGGATCTGGGCAATTATAACAAGACAATCCCGCAACTGGTGCCCAATCATATACTACGTCGTTTTCTGTATTAAAACAAATAGACCATGATTTTAATAATCCGAAATCATTGATTCCAAAACCATCTGATATTAAAAGTTCCCAAGTTCCATTTATCGTTGAACCATTTAAATCTGACCAATCTCCTTCAGGAACAAAATTACCTGTGAATGGTGCAGAACTGCCAATAATACTTACACTAGCTGATGGAGTAAAACAAGTATTGGTATAATTATCACCTGCTCCTCCATTAGTAGTGGACAACTCTATAACCTCTCCTGAAGGTGAACGTAAATGTATTCTTATATCTGCAGTAAAATCTGTTTCTAAATCAAGACATACTCCACATATCTGAGCTTCTGCATTTGTTATTACTCCAGGGTTAATCGTTGTTACATCAATTAGAGCAGCATAAGGATCTGTAGGAGGATGATTTGCATTTCCTATTAAATAGGTAGGAAACGCTTCGAAGGTGATTGCTTGATCAGCAAGACTTATTGTAGTCTCTGCATTTATCTGCACCAATTCTCCATCACAAATAGTAGTGTCTGTTAATAACTGATCAGGATTAGGACATGAAAAACAATCAGGATGTGTTGGCGGTAAAATCGCTACTAATATTGAGGTATCATAAGCACATCCAAAATCATCTTCAACTGTAAAGATATAGCTTGCCGTTCCTGCATTTTGAGGAGACGCTGCTATCGAATCATTAGTTTGAAAAAATATAGATGGATTATCTGTCCAATTAAAATCTATAATTTCAGATGTAAATGTCTCAATAGCTGGATATAAGTTGGATTGAAATTCTATACTCCATTCAAATATAAATCCATTATCTACTCCCCAAAGGTCTTGTACATTTATCGTCCATTGTCCATTTAATGGACATCCTAATAAATTAGATAATGGGTCAAAAGAATTATAATTTCCAGCAGGTAATGTTCCTACATTTGTATTGTTAGCAAATTCTATCCATGTTCCATTCGTTGCATCTGGCGTCCAACAATATTCATATCCTACACCTGGAATTGGATTAAGGAATCCTTCATCCAATTCAAAAGGTTCTCCTAAAAAAACTTCCCCTCCAATTGGTCCTGGATGATTATGTAATATGATAGAAGTTCCATCTGGACATTCAAGTGCCATCTCTAAATCACGCATCCATGAATGCTCCATGATTATACAAATAGAAACTATATCATTTACATTATTTAAAACTTGACCTGGACTGAAATTTGAAAAACTGATTGGTGAGTTAAAAGAACTACCAGTTCCATCAGGTAAGCTTGTAGTATCCGACACCACTCCAGCAGTAGGAAAGCTTCCTTGAACAGTATTTACTCCTATTATGGACGAACTATCACTCTGATTTACCCCAGCACTTAATTCAAGAGTATCTCCTGCACAAAGCTGATCAGGGATATTTCCTAAAAGGTCAAATGAAGGAGTTGTAGAAACTCGAACTCTTTGATTGATAAAATTTGTATTAGTACAGCCAAATTGATCTGTAATTGTTAACTGTACAATATAACCTCCAGATTCATTATAGATATGAGAAACATTAGGTCCTAACCCAGTTGTTCCATCTCCAAAATTCCATTCAAAAGCTGAAGTAAAATCTGAATGATCATATACTACTCCATCTTGCGGATAACTTCCTTCTCCAAAAAAGAATACTCGTTCTCCTTGGCAAATATCAATATAACCAGTATCAGGAGGACTTGCAACTGGATCTGAACTAACTAAATTTGCTAAGATTGTTTGACAGGAAGGAATACAATTCATATCTGCTTGCCAGCCCGCAGCTTCACCTGAACCATCTGAATTAAATGTAATAGTCAAACAACCTGAAGTATTGGCTGCAGTCGCTTGAATAATAAATGGAGAGCCCACCAAAAAATCTGTATTACAAGAAAGAGCAGGAGCAGTAGCATCCATTCCATCAAAAAAGCAAATTAAATCTCCCGCAGCTAAATCCACCGCTGAGAAAATTAATTGGACATGAGTCCCGCTTGTTGCATCAGAACAGATAGTTGTGGTCAATGATTCTGATGAACCATAATTGCCATTACTACCTCCACTATCATAGAAAAACCCACTACAATCTGTAATAGGTGTTCCATCCATATTATAAACTTGAGCAAACGATATTGATGAAGAAAATAGAATCATCAAAGTCGCAAAACTTAATTTTTTAATAAAATTTAATTGTAGCTGATTAAGCATTTGTAAATATTCGTACATATAAGAATCAGTTTTTGATTTTGAAAAACTATAAGAAGTTTTTCAAAAATCAACTAGTGTTTTAATTTAAGAATGATAAAATTTAAATATGCTCGTAACTTTATCATTCTTATTATTTCAAATAAAAAAATCTGACGTATTTAGTTTGGGAGTACAGGGATAGATAGTTTGCGAAAAGGATTATTCTAAGTTAGTAAATATTTGAAAATATTATACTACTTAAAATTTGAATTTATTGTATAATGATTAATTACAGACAGATTATGCTGCCCGATTATTTTCGTCCAAGATGTTTATTTAGTTTTTGGTTAAATTCTTTACCAGAATAATAAACTAAAACTTGGTCAGTTCCTTTGATTTGGTAAACCGTTTGTTTGTCAAAATTGCGAGTTAACTTTTGATTTTTTTCAACCAAAAGAATATTAAAATCTTTTAAATTTTCGATTTTAACCAAAGGATAGTTAGGTGTACCTTTTTCAGAAGGATAAGTAGTAATATAATAGGAGTTATCTAAATAGAATGACCATCGCTTTAATAAGAAAGGATTATCTTTTTGTAGACTAGTCAAATAATATGTATCATAGACATCGTATAATCGAGTATCTATATTTTTCAATTCAATAGTATTACTTTGTGCGATAGAAAGGATAGAAAAGGTTAGTAATAAAAGTGTAATTATTCCTTTCATGTGTTTTATCAGTTTTGAGTATTTTTTAAATAGAAGATTTATGTTTGCAAAAATAATTATTCTTACTAGGTTTTCATTATAAAAAAGCTAATATGTGTAATGTTTATCAAAAAATTTAAGGGAGAAATTTGAAGGTAGGTTGTTCAATAACTAGGAGATAATAAATATGCCTTAAATTATTACTTTTAAATACAAAAATCAATTACTATTCAAGGGTAAAAAACACATATAATTTTTTTCAAGTAGTTGGACAATAGAAAACGTATAATTTAGAAGAATAAGATTTTTTCGATAGTTTTCTTTGAAAAATCATTGCATACCTTTCGGTATGGAATTATTTTTTAGAGGAAAATATCGGAAAAAGATATTCTTCTAAAATACGTTTTCTATTATCCAACCACTTAACTAACTGATAATCAATAACTTGTATTTCTAAATAGATGTCTTCTGATTTATGAAAAAACAAATCAAAAATCTTATAAAAAAACTGCCTATTGCTTTTACTAAAAATCAGCAATATGACCAGCAGACCAAAAAGATTTTAAAAAAAGTATTAGAAAAGACAAATAACTGCGTAGATGTAGGGTGTCATGAAGGTGAAGTCTTAGAAATCATGTTGCAACATGCTCCGCTAGGTACTCATTTCGGATTTGAACCTATCCCCTCTTTTTTTAATTCTTTAGAAAAGAAATTTCCTAATAATTGTAAATTTTATCAACTCGGATTGAGTAATGAAAAAGGAACTTCAACATTTAACCATGTCGTAACTAATCCTGGTTATAGTGGAATAAAAAAAAGAAAGTACGATAAGCCTAATGAAAGAGATACTTCCATTACAATCAAGATTGACCTAATGGATAATATTATTCCTACCGACTTAAAGGTTGATTTTATCAAAATAGATGTGGAAGGTGCCGAGTTCTTAGTGATGGAAGGTGCAAAAAAAATAATCAAAAAGAATAAACCTATTCTTGTTTTTGAACACGGACTTGGTGGAGCAGATATTTATGGTATAAGACCTGAGCAAGTTTTTGAATTACTGCATGATGAATGTGGACTCCATATTTCAACTATGAAAAAATGGCTTGATAAAAAACCAAGTTTTTCTAAAGCTGAATTTATAGAACAATTTGAAAAAGGTATAAACTATTATTTTATAGCTTATCCTTAAACCTCAGCAGTTGCCGTTAATTTTTCAATGGCGATTTTTACCATTTTAGCATCTGACTGAACCTGATTATAGAATTCATTAATCAAATCGGAAGTATCTACTTCAGGTTTTCCATTATAGTAAGTCTCTTCCGTTTTTAAAGCCAACTCTCTTAAAGTAGCTAAACCTATAATATTTGAAGTTGATTTAAACTTATGAGACTCGAATCGAATCTCTTCAAAATTATCTTTATTTTTAGAGTCTTCTAAGACTTTAGATATATCTGGAACTTGGTCTAGAAATATTTTTGCCATTTCTACCATCAATCCAGTTCTTCCTTTAAACCTTGTAGACAAAGCTTCAATAAAAGCTTTTTCCGTTTCAATAGATTCATTTTTAGTTGGAATAATATTTTTATCCTCGCCTTTTTTATCCTCTGACATGGTATGTGTGTTTTCTAATTTAAAAATTTGGGTTAGTTCTCTAATTAATAAATCAGGGGGAAAAGGTTTACTTAAATAACTTTCAATATTAACTGCTTTGGCTAGCTCTATACCTTTTTGGCTAGCACTTGCTGTTAAAATTACAACTGGAGTTTTTTGATTAATTGCATTTTCATTCTTTCTTAGTTTAGTGATAAATTCCATGCCATTCCCATCAGGAAGGTAAACATCAGAAAGAATACAATCATACTTTGTCTCTAACAATACATCTGCTTTTTTGAGACTAGGAGCTATATCCAAATCTAAATCCCATGATTTAAAAATATCTTTTGAATACAAAATATTCGCAGGATTATCTTCAATCATTAGAAATTTCTTACTCTTCAATTCATTTGGAATCTCTTCTTCTACTTCAAGGCTTCCCTTTGTATCTATTAGATTTTCATCAGGAATTTGAAATGGAATTTGAATCTTAAATGAAGTTCCTATTCCAAACTCACTTTCTACTTCTATAGAACCATTTAATAAATTCAGAAGTGTTCTTACTATATTTAAACCAAGCCCAGAGCCTTCATACAAGACTCCATCCTCCTCATGTACACGAGTAAAACTTTCAAATATAGAATCAAGTTTATTTTTTTTCATTCCTATACCTGAATCTCTAATATCAAACTGAAGATTGATATAATCATCTTCTTGTTCTATAGCTTGTATCGCTAATAAAATAAAACCTTGGTGAGTAAATTTTATGGCATTATTCAAAAGATTTAAAAGAATCTGATATATCCTCGTTCGATCACCTATTAAATATTTCGGAATATTTGGTGGAACAACAAATGAAAGTTGAATGCCTTTTTGCTGAGTTCTTAGCTTTAGCATTCCTTCTAATTCCCTAACCAATTGTTCTAAACTAAAAGGTTCATAAGATATTTTCACCTTACCAGCATTGATTTCTGATAAACTTAAAATGTCATTTATGATTACTAAAAGATTATCAGCAGAGCTTTTCATAATTCCTACATAACCTTTTTGAACAGGGTTGAGTGGAGTTTTTTCCATCAAATGTCCCATGCCTAAAATTCCATGTAAAGGAGTACGTAACTCATGACTAACATTAGCAAAAAGTCTTTCTTTAAATTTTGATTGCTCTTCTAATTCTTTAGCTTGAATAACTAAAGCTTCACTTTTATCCTTTAATTGATGAATAGTTTCTTCTAAAATATTGGTAACAATCTGTTTATCCTTAATGGTACGTTTAAATCTAAAATCCTGATAATTTAGTTGTTTATCAACCTCATTAATCTCTCCCAAAAGATCATCTTTGATCCTTTGAGACACATTAAGAGATTGAATCATCTCTATTAATTTATGTTTAGATTTAAATGCCATTTTTAGTTCTCAGTAGATTCTTTTTAATGAAGTTGTTTTAAAAGTCTGTTGAGATTAGAAAAAATAGATTTTAGTTTTAATCGAGGCTTTTTTTGAGGTGAATCCCGATAACTAGCGGGATTGACCGATAAAAAAACGAAGAGTAAAACTAAAAGGTGTTTTTCTAAGCCAACAAGACTTTTAAAACAACTTCAATATGTAAATACTATTTCTCTTTAATTAGAATTAGAGAACATGTTTCATTATAAAAATGACATTCTCCAGTTTCACTTAATCCTACCTCTCCATAAGAGAAGAATCCTATAAGTGGTTTTTTCCATAAATTTTGAATTCCTTTAATCTCATCTTCAACCATTGGTCCTAATGACATATGTCTAGCTTTACAAGAAAGTAAAATCATAGCATCAACTTCAGGAAAAGATTTACTGTATTCTTCAAATGATTGAATTGTTTGCTCAATAATTTCAAAACCTGGAGCTACTGAAAATTTAAAAACATCGCCCGTTTCTACAGGTCCTGCCATAAATAGTGAACCCTCTTCTTCATTAACTGACAATGCCGCTCTTAAAACATTATTTCCTTGTCTAGTAATTTGAAGAGGATATTGAGCAACTCCAACTAGAAGAGTATCCTGCTGCTCTTCATTAGAATGAAGAATTCCAAAATAATTTTCAAATACCTCTAAAGCTGGTTTGTTATTAATCGTATAAATGATATTACCTTCTGCTTTTGTAATTGTATTTTCAACACCTATTGGCTCCCAACCACATATTGCTCTTCCTCCAATTTCAACTTTTTCTTGATTAAATATCAAAGAAACCATCGCATCTTTATAACAACCTTCATTGATAATTGTCCAAGTTTGTACCATTAAAAAATCATCCCCAGCTATCGCTCCAAATAATTTTATTTTATCATTAATTACTTCTTTTATTCCATCAATCATTCCGTCAGCACTCATTGTCATTCCACAGAAATTTAAGAATGCAGGATTTTCGCAAAATGCTTTTGCGCTTTTTCCAATTGAAACTCCTGCTTCAAATGAATTTTCTCCAACATTATTTACTGCTTCTATCTTATAATAAGATTTATCCAAATTCATCAATAGTACACTGATTCCTTTATCACTAAATTCTCCATTACATATTTCACCCGCAGTAGAGCAACCAATAACATCTATTTCGTGCTTATTAAATAGGGTTGGAATTTGTTCCAAATCGCAACTAATAGATCCAAATACTATGGCTAAAGTTGGATTAAATTGAGTTGCTTTTATTTCTAAAAGCTCATTATCTAATGCTTCGACAGAAGCAACATTAAGAGATATAGATTTCATATTAATAATTTTAGTTATTTTTTGATAATCATATTCGGGGAGGAATATTGGTAGGAAATAGATATTATCCATAAATCAAAAACTATGCTAACAAGTATTTAAGAGTAGTTATTGAAATTAGAAATTGAGTTATAAATTATTCTCTTTTAGATAGAATGATTCGAAAACACAGAAATATAATCTATAATATTTATCTCTTTTTTTGAATAAATATTTTCAGATAAAATACAACCATTAATACATTCTAACCATACATGTTATGTGTTGATTCAATATGACTTATTTTTCATGAAATGAATACTAAGATAGAAAATTTACAATTTTCAGAACCAATTTTGAGCCAAATACATAACAAAGTATTTAAATAAAAGAGATGGGGAATAATATAAGCTAGAAACTAATAATTATTATCCTTTAAAAATATTGATATGAATTAAAAACACCATCACCCTACATAAACAACTAATAATCAATGTATTATAAAAAAACTGCCATTACCGATTTGCTATAATGACTGTTTATTTACGAAAGAAAAAGCTTGTGTAGGGCATTTGTAGGGAAGATTAAGTTGAATATTTATACTTTAAGAATGACTTTTGTAGAACAAGAATATATATACATATAATGTGCATGTAAGACAATTCAAACAATAAATATAGGGCGTGTGTTAGTTATCATTTGGAGCAATAGATTTATCTATTGCTCCTGTTTTTTTTTGATGAAATATAATTTCGCTACAAGCTCTAAAGCCTTTAAACTTCCTTATCATCTTCCAAGAATACTTCACCACTACTTTCTCGATGCTTTACTTTTGGTTTTATTATTAATCTTAAAGATTGATCATAAGTGAAATAATTCCATACCCAATTAATGAAAACAAATAATTTATTTTTTATCCCAATAAGGGAGAATAAATGAACGACTAACCAAACTATCCAAGCAAAAAATCCATTAAACTTAAATCGAGGCAAATCTGCTACAGCTCTATTTCTACCTATAGTCGCCATAGAACCTAGATCTTTATAATAAAACTTTTTCATTTCTTTTTGACTTGATATTCTTTTGATGTTTTTCGCCAAATTTTTAGCTTGTTGAATAGCAACTTGAGCGACTTGAGGATGTCCTTGAGGAAAAGCTTCTTCCTCCATATAAGCAATATCGCCCACCGCATATATATTTGAAAAACTATCCACTTGATTAAAGCGATTCACTTTTAATCTATTTCCATAGGTACAAACAGTTTCGGGTAATCCTTTAACTGTATTCGCAGTAATTCCAGCAGCCCAAATTACTTTCTTAGCTTGTATCAAACTTCCATCAGCCAAATGAACGAACTCTCCATCAAAGTCCATCACTCGCATATTCTTAATGACCTTTACTCCCAGTTTTTTCAAAAACTGTTCAGCAGCCTCCGCTGATTCTTTTGACATTCCTTTTAATAAAGTAGAAGCACCTTGTATCAAATAAATATCTATCTCTTCGACATTCAATTCCTTATAATCTTTTGGGATGATATATTTTTTCATTTCAGCTAAAGCTCCAGCGACTTCCACACCTGTTGCTCCACCTCCAACAATCACTATATCTATGAGACCTTGTCTTTTTTCATAATCAGTCGTAGAAATTGCTTTCTCATAATCCTCTAAAATCAAATTTCTTAAATACAGCGCTTCCGAAACTGATTTCATTGAAATACATTTTCGTTCTAATTTTTTGTTTCCAAAAAAATTAGTCTTCGCTCCAATTGATATAACTAGATGATCATACTTCAAACTTCCTAATGAAGTTTTGACTTGATTAGTAGTAGTATCAATTTCCTCAACTTCAGTTACTCTTACAAATACACTTTTTTTCTTTTGAAAAATTTTTCTCAAAGGAAATGCTATTGAACTTGGTTCCAAACCAGCCATAGCTACTTGATAAAATAAAGGTTGAAATTGATGGTAATTATTTTTATCAATCAGAACGATTTGAAAGTTCGATTTTGACAAATTACGAGCAAGAGTAAGTCCCGCAAATCCAGCACCTATAATGACGATTCTTTGTTGCCCTGTTTCAGGAATATTGAAAGTCATATCTTTTTTTCGCAAAATAAGGAAAGAGTTTTAAAATTTAATTTTTGTAGTCGTTTTAAATTTTATGATTTTTTTTCTTCTAAAATCTTAAAAAAACATTACAAAATATACTAATATTAAAAACACATATATTATATTTGTACTATCAATAAAGAACCTAACTACACAAATCTCAAATGTTATACATATTGGCATTTTTTTTGATTTGTTTTTTTCAAATGATTGAATTGAATAATATGTTTAAGTGCTTACCGATAATTTTCAATCATCTTCCCTATTAAGACGACTTCAGGTATTTAGATCCTCAAAAAAAACTAGAGGCCAATTTTTTGGTTTTTTAGTTCTTCTTTTTGGGCTTATCACCTTCAAGATATTTTATACGCATTTTTTATTTTTAAGAATTTGATGGATAAATTTCTAACAAACTCTAAAAGTAAATTTCAAGTTTTTTAATTTAGATTAATTTAAAAGTATTTGAACTTTTCAAATATATTTTAGATTTAGTCTTATTGAAAACAGTTAATAGATATTTAACATGTGTTATTTATCCATCAGGCAATATTGTATCTAAATAAATCATTATATAAATCATCATTTCAATAAAACTATACATCCGTGAAGCCGATTAAATTCAAATTAACAATTATTCTTACCCTGCTCTGTTTTTTATCTTTTGGTCAAAATACTGTTTTGATAGAAGGCTATGTTTTTGAAGAAAATAACAGAGGATTAATTCGTGGTGTAGATGTAAAAATTCTAGATTACAATACTAACGAATTACAGGTACACATGAACACAGGTATGGAAGGCGCATTTGCCGTTACTGTAAAAAAAGGAAGAAAATACAAGGTCATCACTCACCACAAAAATTACTTTGACAAAGAAGAAATCGTTTCTACTATTGGACTAAAAGATAAGAAAAAAGTTTACGTAAAAGTCGAAATCGAACATAAGCCAGGTTATATTTTTGATGTATCTATGGCAGAAGGAAGAGACAATGGTTCGCCTATTCTCAACTCAATTGATAGTGCAAGAATAGAAATTTATAACAATACTACTAACGTAGAAGAACTTGTTCTTTTTGATCATCCTGCGCATGTTTTTAATTTCTTTTTTGAAAAAGGAAATCACTACACTATCATGATTCGAAAGAAAGGATTTTTCAATAAACGAATCGAAGCATTCGTCGATATTGATGGTTGCATTCTTTGTTTTGATGGATTAAATATGACTGGTGTTTCTGAGATGATGACCAATGGTAATAAGAAAGGTGTTCTATTGGCGAATATTGATATGGAACCTATTTTGATAGATCGTACTTACGAAATCAAGAACATTCATTACGACTTTGATAAATCAAATATCAGATCTGATGCTGCTGAAATACTTGACGATTTAAAAACAATTTTAAAGGATAATCAACATATTATCGTAGAGCTAGGATCTCATACCGATGCTCGTGGAAATGATGACTATAATTTTAGATTATCGCAAAAAAGAGCACAAGCTGCTGTTGATTATTTAGCTACTGCTAAAGGTATTGATGCTGCTAGATTACAAGCCAAAGGTTATGGAGAAATTGAGCTAATCAATAGATGTACTAATGGCGTTAATTGTACTGAAAAAGAACATCAACGAAATAGAAGAACAGAGCTGAAAATCGTTGGTACTGTTGACGTTGACCCATTAGATAAGAAAAGTCTGAAGCAAATTATTCAGGAAGAAAGAGAAGAGATTTTGGCGATTAAAGGAGGGACGAAGTAGTGCTTTTTTAGAGGAGAGATGAGGGAAGAGAGAGAAGAGATGATGGAACGGAATATCAATTAAAAAAGG
>JALZVK010000124.1 GCA_023301005.1 Saprospiraceae bacterium
TTAGAAATCTCATACTCTACAAGGTACTTGCCTTTTTGCTCTGCCATCATCTTACTAGCGAGTGTAGGTTGTAGGTCAATGTAAGGTAGGTTGTGTTTAAATTTCACCTTTTTCTTTTTCACCTTTACTTCTGTTATTCCTCTTGCAAAATCAACCTGAACATTGTTCAGATAGACTTCTGTTTTAGCTTTAACCCCAGACTTTACCACATGTGGGATTCTCATTCGTGCTTTATCATATAACGGATAATTAGTATCTCCCGTGACGTTCTTCTTCTTCAACAATGTTTGGAAACCATCTTGCCTGTATTGTGAAGTGTACCCCAATTCATTTACTGGCTTATTTTCAGGATGCAGTTTATAATGTAGATCGTAAGTTGATGTATATCGAACATGTTTATCGTTTTCACTACGTAGACTTCTAAAGTCTGGAAAATTAGTTTTGTCGCTCTCAGTATTTGCAGTTTGAAAATGTTTGATGACCACTTCTCTTAGCTCATCAACAACATCTTGATACATGCCTTTATCATATTCCTCAAGGTTATATATTTTTGACTTTTCCTTTGTCCTTATCTTTGCCTGTTCTGCATTACGTTGTGCTTCCTGATTGATTCTGTCTTTCTCAGCATCAGTCCTTTGTGGATCTTCTATTGGGATATTTTTTCTATCCTCAATTATGTAGTCTCTTACTATAACAGACTTATTTTGACATGCCTTACCATCAATTTCAAAAATTGTGCTTAGGTCTTTGTTATCTATAAGCATAACGAATTTTTGATCTCCAAGCATCATTACTGTGTAGACTTCATCATATTCCTTTAGGTCAAGCTTTTCTATAGACGTACCGCTGGTGTCAGTATTCTTAATTGTGACAAGCTTGTTAGTGATGTCAATAGTGTAAATTGATCTTGAATTTAAATCAAGCTTATTTAACACTTCATTAATGTAAAGAGACTGTCCTCTAGTCTCTAAGACTCTAGTTTGAGAATACAATATGGTAAATGGAATAAATAGGGATAGTAAAATAATTGGGGTAACTCTTTTGATTAGCGACATTTTCAGCATGTTAAACCGTTGTTCCTCACGATATGTTTTAGGATGAAAAAACGTGGAACTAAAAGTTCATTCTTCGCTGAAGGAGTCGCTAAACCCATACCATCCAAACAAACTAATGCCCCACGCCGTGACGTGAAACGAAGAGTGATAATTTGAATGGTCTTGCGAATGTTAGCGACTTTTCAGCGACCAAATTAAAACTTACGTTTTCTAATATCTTATATGAAATAAACAATTTCGAAGTAATATAAATTCCACTCTACGGCGTAGAAAATAGAATCTACGAATACCTCTCATGCATCTTTCTAGGTCAAAAGTAAGGTATTCTTGGCTTAAATTCTACACATTGAATTACTAAATAATGTGTCATATTCCTAAGGAGTAATCTAGTGAATCTGGAGAAATACCTCAACGAACCATGAAAGAGTCCAATGTAAAGGTAGCGAGTTTTTTCAGTGTGTTATTGTCGCATGTAAATGGGTAGTTATTTCGCATAAACAGTTGATTTAGAAGCACTTTTGAATGAGCATCCTTTCGAGTGGTTGTTAATCATTAGTGAATTGATTTAGCTTGGTTCTTCTCAAAGAATTAATATATGAACTAGGGCTAATCCTGTAGCATATCCTGCGCTATAATTCTACTTAAAAGGACAAGTATATAGTCCCTTAATCTGGAGTAAAGATTACGTATCCCTTTTCCTTAGCCTCGTCAATGTCAGCCTGTAGTCTTTTTATCGTTACTTCCTTTTCTGGCGTGTCGGCAGGATGTCGAGGTGGATTGCCTAGTGTTAGGTCTCGAATTACCTCTGCCATCTGCCAAGCTCTGTACTCTCTACTCTCATTGTCTGAACCTGTATCCGAAATAGAGCTTGGACTTATCTTCTTTGGGTCTCTGTTCTTTTTGTTATTCTCCATGATTTGATTTTTACATTGCTTGAAGGCACCATGAATTTCATGTGCTCTTCCTTAACGAAGTACTTAGATAAATAATTCAGTCTCGATACATATTCCTACTTTTCTCTTTCCTAGTAGTTCAAAAATAACCATTCATTATTTACCACGTTGGAATACTTACATTCACTAGTGAGCCTAAAATTTAATATCGAAGATGGAGCATAGCGATAACAACAATCTTAAAATCCTTATAGCAGATGGCAATTGCAATATGAGGGCTGTGGTGGTCGATTTGCCAAATGCTAACGGGTAGCGGTCAAGGAAGCTATAGGTGGCTTACAGGCTCTTAAAATGGCTAAGGAGGGTGATTATAACTTGATGATTGCAGAGATTAAGATGCCAAAGATGGATGGTGTTGAATTGCTTGAGAAGATAAAGCTTGCTAAACCTAATCTGCCTGTTATCATGGTTTCTGCATTTGCTAATTACGATACTGTTGACTTACTTAAAAAGCTAGGTGCCTATGAACATATTTGGAAGCCTTACGACCTCGAACTTGTTCAGGAGGTGGTAAACAATGCGATTAGTCTTAAAGCTTCTTAGCATTTCTACATGGTCTTTAAAGTCACCTTAAATGAATTTGGTTCTATCCTCACATTTATTGCAGTCCATAAACTTGATGGGGCAAATACCGAAATACTTGGTGATTTAGAATGTGCTTCATACACAAGATAAATTAAGTAATTTTCTAGCTCTTGTGAAACCTCGTATTCATTTGCAGTAATAAAGAAAGTGGAGTAACCTATAGTTCTTACTGTTGATTTTACTTCAATATATTTTTTAGTACCATCAGGAAAGAAAGACAAGATATCATACCCTGCTGCATCATTGGTTAATGATACCATTTTAACCTTGCTAGCTAAATTGTTCTTGCCTAGCTGTTGCAATTGTTCTTTCTCATACTTCATTACTATCATTTCACCTCTATCCCCAATCTTCTTTGCATTTTTATTTTTCTTCTCATAATCAGTCTTAACTCTACTCTTTTTTGACCTTCCTTTGCTTTCTGGCAAGTCATCTAAACTGACTTCGACCTCCTTTGGCCTTACTGATTCGATTGGTGGTAAGTCCTTCATGTTTTGCCCCTTTAGACCTTTGCTTATATCATTCTCATTTACATCGACGTTAGGGGTATTGAATGTCATATACAAGAACCTGCCAAATTCAAATGTTGTCCACTCCCTCATTACTGGGTCAGCATTTTTGTAGTTCATAAGTAGACGCTGCTTATCAAGTTCACTTTTCGAGTCGCTTAGTATAGCGAGCCCGTTAATAAAGTGATTTAGATGTTTTTTAGAGTATATGTTTAAAAATTCATCTGGGAAATATAATGACAATATCTTCCCTTTAAACATAGGCGAGATTAGATTCGCTTTAAGTCTTCCATAGTTATCACCTTGCTCGAAGCAAAGAAGTCCTTGTATTTCCTCTTTTACCCTTTCAAAAGCATCATCTATAGTTGAACCAAAAGTTTTCTTACCAATTCTATATTTTGATCGTGACCCTTCTCCAAATTTCCCATAGTAGACACCAAATTTTGTCGAAGTACTACCATGAATATTGCCCCAATCATTCAGCTCGTTTTCTATCCTATAGCAAAATGAATCTGTTCTTTGTTTGCCAATAACATACTCATCTAACTTAAGATTGCCAACTCGTTCAACTGTATAATCTTTTACGAATTTATCTTTTAGTATGGTAATAGGCTTTAGCTCTTTAGCTAGATTCTTACGGTTTTTTTCAAACTCGAATTGGTGTCCCAGTAGCTCATCTTTTTTCATTCTTGAAATTTAAGTTAGGTCAAGTGCTAAAGAAGATAGCTCTTAGTTATTTGTAAATGATAGGCAAGATGAATTTTTAATAGTTTCTTTCTATCTCATTATGCCTTTCAATATAATCATCTATCAATTCTTCTTCAGCCTTTGACTCTATGTAAGTATCAATATTTTCTTGCAGATTCATTGTTAACTTCATAGCTAGTCCAATATTTCGTTCGTAGGCTGTATTTGTACTTTCTAAAAACGGTAATAAATCTTCATGTATGGTGTCTTTGTCGTCTTTGCTTTTTGAAAAGTCATTATGGTTGTAAGAAACAAATATGGAGCTACCTATCTCGTTGTTTTTGTGCTTTTTTAAGTATTCAATTGAAGAAAATAAAATTAGTGCATCAGCTACAGAATTATTGCCTTTGTGGAATGGTGCTTTCTTTTCTAATGCTTGTTTTATAGTCAATCTAGTCACTTCATCTGTTACTTTAATAATGACAGATTTTTGCTTTATTATTTTGTCAATTTTGTCAATGTTTCTATTTGCCAATTTCAACCTTTCGGCCTCCTTGTCTTTGTAGTTGTTTAAGATTGCTCTAAATTTGGCTTGCTCTAAACCGTTTAAATGTTGTGATATAGCATATGCATTTTTAGCTTGATCTAAGATAAATTCTTCAACATCTTTTCTGGTTTGTTCGAGATTTCTATCCCACTCTTGAATTATTACATCGGGCACTATTAACCGAAACTCACCACAATCAATTTTATTAATAATTTCTTTTAAAGATTTGGGTTGTTCTCCTTTAGCTAGATATATCCACCAATTAGTATCTAAAATGATTGAAATGGGAAATTTATACTTCAACTTTCTGTGACGTAACTCTATATCCCAGTAATTATCTTCTTCAAAAAATAGCTCATACCTCTCTTGACTTGTAAGTAAAGATTCGTGGGGAGGTTTAGTAGCTTTAATTTTACTCATCTTTATTTCTTTTGATTATAGGTTATCTTTCAGTGCTCTCCAGATACCCTGAAGGCAGCTTTTGGTCATAACTTCATACACATTTGTGGACGATAGCGTATAGTCGCTTAAAATAAGCCTTAAAAGGAATATACGTTTAGACTGGCTAAGTATCAATTAGTGTAAATTAAAATATACACTTGCTAGAATACAAAATTTACACCTAATTATTCGTCTTAAGCTTTTGAATAGCCTTTTGAGCTATTTCTATTGGAGTATAATCTTTCGCATCCAGATACCCAACAGTATCATGTAATCCGTCAATCTCAGTAGTGTCGAACCTTACTGGCAGGATATATTCTTGATTCTCTTTGAATGCTCGTGACTGGGCTGCTTTCAGCTCATGTTGTGTCCACAACTTCCTAGCATAATCGTCAGAAATAAAGATAATGCAATAAGCACACCTTTTACTATAAATGTTACTAAGGTGTTGATACAAATCCTTACCCCATAATTCTACATGTTCATAATCATCATAAAAGACTTCAACTCCATTATCTTTCAACTCTTGTGCTACTTGTTCTACAAATTCTCTTTGCTCTCCTGCAAAAGAGAGGGCTATGTCATACTTTTTTGAGTCCACTTCAGAAGTAGCCTCCAAACGATTCAATGACTCAGCTTTTGAAAGTCCAGTTAAGGTCAAGGTCAAATTTGGCAAATCTCCCGCAATTAATTTTTGTCCTTTCAATTCTGAAATATAAGCGTTGAACTCTGAAACATTTCTCATGTAAAATTTACCCCAAGTAGTAAAGTCCGAGCCTAATGATAGTATCTCGCCGTCATGAGTAGTTTTTGATTTAAGATATGATAGAATATATTCTAGTTTTGATTTTCTGTCCTTCGGGTAATCTCCTTTTTCCATTGCCTTTTCGACGACTTCCTTGATATTAATGTGTCTTTGACCATTATCGGGATTCACAGAACAATCCCAGTGTATCAAGCTTGGAAACATTGATTTGAAATCATCTTTTCCCATTTCACCGAAAAAGATTGGTAGGTATTCTTTCAATAGGTCATCATGCCCTTCATACGGGCCATACTTAAGCCCGTCCTTGTTTCCATTAACTATTGTGTCCAATAGCATTTTAAGATTTCTACAGATACCCAAGTAGTGGTCTTCACTGCCAACTTTTATCCAATAATAAATTGCTTCGTGTTTGAAGAATTCTTCCTTTGCTTCCCCTCCTCGAACTTCAAGTTTTGTTAAAGGACAATGCTTCAGTGGTTTTACGTTGTGTTGACTCATAATGTTTTTTTTAATGAAGATAGTAATTAATGTACTCGATAAGAAAACATCTAATTACTTATACTTGTTTCATAGAGCTTCTGATGTTTAACGCACTGTACAATTCATGCCAAGAAGCTATCCTAGCTTTTCTAGAAGCTACTTTATTTTACCTTGAGTACAGATTTATGGCTAGATCCTTTTCCTTTATACGTCCTACTAGCTGCTTGTTATTAGAATGGAAACTCATAAAATAAAAATATCTATTTCATCAACTTCAGGATTAAGTCTGACATTAGAATTCCCCTTTTCGAATATCAAAAGCTCAAACGACTTCAAATCAACCTGATCTTGAACTCTTGAAAAATTAAACAGTTCATCTTCAGTTAAAAGATTGAAAATACCATTGTACATGTGTTCACTATACCTAGTTGGCCTACGTATATTAATTTTCAAAAGTGATTTGTTGTACATATCTACTTTTTGTCTATACACTCTTTCCCATGTTGACCTAGTCAGTCTGTCCACTTCTTCTCTTGCAGCTAAGTCAATCAATTCCAGATCGCTATTGTTAATAATGGCAACTTCAATAGCTTCTGTAATATTTTTATTGATTGCTGCCGATGCTGCTTCTGTAAATAGCTGGAATAGATACACCCTGTTATCTGCGATTCGTTTAAACTTAATGTTATTGAAAAAAATCATGGTTTTTATTTAATATATAGACATAAAATATAATATCTAAGTTGTTGACACAATCTTAATTAATTAGATAAACATATTTCGCAATATTGAATGACAATCTTCACCCTCTAATACGCACTCCCATAGATCCTATGCTTATTTGTAGCATCTCCATTATCAACCCATAATGGGTTCTCAAGCTCATACTTTTTAGTTGTTTTTTCCTTACCTAAGAAAGAATATTCTAATAGAACTGAGACGGTCTTAAACGTGGTTAAGTCCTCTTCATTGATCCACTCTACTGTAAACCTATTTGTAGATTTGCTTAGTTGATTCTCAAGAATCGGCAATTTAAAGTAGGCACCATTTCCAGATGTCCAAGCTATTACCTGCTTGGAATAAATGGTTTGATTTACCTCGGCTACCATTTTTCCTTGCTGCCCATGAATAATGTACTTGCTAGAGATCTCCTTGATTCCATTTATTCCAACCGAGTTACCTGCCTTACGTAGTGAGACATTGAGTTGATTTATACTTACCTCTTGATCTATACTGCTTGAGCTAGTAATGTCAAATATGAAGGACTTATCTTTTTGTGAAATTATGACTCTATCAATGTAAACTTTCTTTCCAGATAAATGCTTTTCTACCAACTTATCTGCAAGTTTAGGTGCTATACTATTGAGTATATTGACTATAAATGCACCGACGGTTAATATGGACATAGTTATGTTTGTTTTTAGGATTCTAGAACTAAATACAAACACATATTAAGTTTAGTTCCCATACCTTAATTTTTTTTGAAATTTCTACGCTAAAGACAATCCGACATATACCGTAGATACATCCTGATCATAGTAGGTCGTATTTCTCACTGCTCCTTACGGATCATGTCTGCGGCGACAAAACGCTTTCTGAGGGGCTTAAAATGGGTCGAGTAGCAACAGCAATTTTCTCTGTTTAATCTTTGAGGACCTCCTTGACAAATCGTGTTGTTTCGTTCCTGTCCCTTCTTAGTTCCTTCTTTGCCCAATCTGTTAAATATTGTTCTCTTGGCATTTCTAAATGGAGACGCTGATTGACTAATAGCTCCTTTGCTACATCCATACTATTACAGTACATGGTATAAGCTAGCCATTCTTTGTAAAGTGGCGCTTTTAAATCTTGTAGCTTTTTCAACATCTCAGCCTTATTATATCTGATTGCCCAGTAGATTGCTCCATCCTTGAGTTGAAAGTTACTGACGACATATTGAACAATGTTCCAATGATCATTTTTCACTGCAATTCCAAAGGTAAACTCCTTCATCTTTTCTGTATTGCTAAAGCTGTCTATGTAAAGAGCTAGATCTCCACTATAAGCTGCACTTACCATAGGGTGCTTGAAAGTGGTATATTCATTAAGGATAGCATAATCAACAAATTCATTTATCGTGATCTTAACAATCTCTTTGCTTGACTCATGTTTATAGCAATGGTCTTTAACATGATTCAGCTTGGCGTCTGCCGTTCTATGAACTGTATACTCATCAACAATATTCAATATGTCTTTTCCATATTTGCCATGAATATGTGCAACAGCCTCCTGTAATGATTGAAATTTATACTCCATTTTGTGATAAATATAATATACTTATGATGGTGTTAGGGATTCAGCTAACTTCTTCTGCTCCTCCACAAATCTCTTTATTGTTCCAATCTGTGAATTTATCAGATGTTTAACCGATTCGGTAATGGATTCATTGGGCACCTCCTGTGATCCTGCTCCTACTGCTGATTCTATATCTTTTCTATAAGTATGACTTAAGTCATGTAAATTGAACGAGGTATCCTTTAGATAGGATATAATCTTACCGAAATTATCGTAGTACTCATCTTTATTTTCAAATGTCATGTCTTGATCCATGAGGTAGTCAATATGCTTCTCTAGCTCTTGAATCTGGATTTTATCCAATTCTGGCTTACTCATTGGTTTTTCTATTTTGTATATGAAATAATTGTTGATTACAAGTTAAGCTTTAATACCTCTAATTCTGGGAAATTGGCATGCTATCTTTTCCTATTCGAGCATTATCTACATTATTCATTTTGAGATGTCCCTATTTATCCCCTTTTGGTCTTATTTGGATATATCTATTGCTGTTTCCTGCTCTATTCATCCATGTAATGCTCTTATGCATCTGGTATATATTTGCCTATCAATCATGCTTATCACATCTAAAGGATCTTTCATTATGAAGTACTCGAATACCTATATCCCTATTTATTACTTGCCAGTATCCATTTGATTCAATCCTAACTACCTGTATGTCCTATAATCAGAGGTATATTTGAATGATATCATTTTAGGGCTTTGACAAACACCCTATCCATTGATGGTATTGCTTAGTCTGCAAAGACTAATGAGGTATTCACTTTGTTTTACAAAACCATTCATCAATTACTGTTGTGTTTAGTTCTTTGTTTATCTCCTATAAGTAAATCTTGGTAGTTCATAGCAATCAGATAATCCAGAATACCATTATATTCATACTTGAAAATTACCTTCTAGCACTATCGCCTTCGAACAATGTTTTAGTTTAGGCTAGTTGACGTCACCCATAATTTTTTCTTATTTAAGATATTGTTTAGTGTAAGGAACAGAGGGAATTTTTATTCTTTGATTAATTGACCAGATGGCCTTCATTAAGCCTTAATGGACTTTTAAGTAGCTCTCCGTTGATTTCATCAAGACCTTTATCTAACTATCGTTTTTAGCTATCGTCTAGCCCCAACCCTTTAAATGCTTTAGGCACTACAATAGTGTATAATTGATTATTTGTCGTTGTACTTTAATTGCCTCCTCCCATCACCTCTTACTTAAAAAGATACCAATCATGATCATAGTAACACTTTCTAAATGAAAAAATGAAAGTTTTTCATTTAAGAATATAATTGCTAAAAAAGCACTAAATATTGGTAGCATATAATAATAAATTCCAGCTTGTACAGAACCAATAAATGTTATAGACTTACTCCAAACAATTAATGCAGCTAAAGATGCAAATACACCAGAATAAACAATAGATAAAATTGAACTAGTATTAAATGTTCCAACTTTCCCTGAATACACTTCTATCAAATAAAAAGGTGCAAGAAATCCTAAACCCATTAAAAAGCTAAAATATTGAAAAGGAATCATTTTAAGATTATCAGGTTTTCGTTGAATCATAATTGAGTAAATTGCGAAAAGAATAGAGGCTAATAGCATCCACACATCTCCTTCGGATAGTTTTATATTGAATAAATTCTCTGGAGAACCTTTAAATAAAAGGATTAAGACCCCCATTATAATTACTATAACGCCAGAGAATCCTTTTAATGTAATTCGTTCTTTAAAATAAATTCTTGAAATAATTATAATAAAAACTGGGAATGAGATCGATATTAATGATAGGTTTATTGCAGTTGTTGTTTGAGCTGCGATATAAAACGAAACATTAAAAAATGTAATGCCAGTAATCGAAGTCCTCAATAAATAAGGAATCTGCTTTTTGATTATACTCCATTCAGAAATAGCTTTCTTCAAGGCAAACGGTGTAAATACTATTACTGCTACCAGCCATCTAAGAAAAGCCATACCCATCGGTGGAAATGAATCAGAGATGTTTCTGGCAACAATAATATTACTTGCCCAAAGAAAGGTGGCTATTAAAGCAAGTATCCCCCCTTTCAATTTTTTACTAGCTTTCAAAACCAAGTGATATTAAATGATCTAAAAATTCAGATGGTTTGAGTTTAAGACATTTGGACAGCAGTGCTTGAGTATAAATTATCGTAGCAGGAGTTAGTCCAGGTAAAGAGTTTACTTCAATTAAATAAAGATCGTTATTCTCGCAATCAAAGAACACATCAAGTCTGGCATACCCCTCTATTCCTAATTTATTTGAATATGTAGAAATTTTATCTTGAATATCTCTTATGTGCCCAACTTTTAAATTTGGAGAAGGTGTAAAATTAACACCGCCGCCTTTAAGAAATTTTTCAATAATCCCTAACGGTGCATTTTCCTCTGCAATAGTTTCCGATGGTAGCAAAGACTTCATTTTCCCTTTGTGCCCCACAACACCAACTGTCAACTCAATTATATTCGATTTTTTATTTACTTCAAATAGTTGCTCTATTAGTATTTTTCGCATTATGGTAGTTGGCATATTTAAAACATTCTGATCACTCAATTTTTTATCTTTATAGAAAAAAGAAAGCGGAATTGTACTTCTTTTTGACCAACTTAGTAACACATAGATTGGTAGAGCCTCGAAGGGAGATACACTTAATACGACTCCACTAGAGCATCCATCATCCATTGGTTTAAAAACTAGACCTTTGGGAGAAGATAAGAGAGATTGAATTTCAGCAATAGATTTACGACAATTCTTTTTAAACAATTGAAAAACACTATCAGATCGCAATGATTCTACATTTATAGAATGGTCAACAAGGTCAATCAAGTGTGAAAATTCCGATTTACTAAGAAATTTTTTGAATAGTTCTGAGTCTAAAATATATTGTTTTGGTGAATGGAATCCATCTATTCCAAAATCAATTAGTTTTTGATTTGTTAGACTTTTATTCATACAAATCTTTGAAACTTCACTATCACATCCATTATAGAAGATACCATGCTTCCTTAAACGAGATTGGAGGGTACCATTTTCCCCTTCACCGCCATGTAATGCTATAAAAACAAACTCTAGATTTGGAATTCGAAATAGATCAATTTTTTCAGGTTTAAAATTTAAGGATTCGTTTATTCCGTCTATGTCAAAACTTCGCAATACTGTTATAGCCTTTTGATAATAATCAAGGTAGAGCTCTGGCTCTTTTATCAAATCCTCAATTTCTTCTATTGTATGCTGTAAGGTTAGAAAGTAAGGTACATCCCAAAAATCCCCTACTGTGTCTTGAAATATAAACTTTAAACTATACTTTTGCAGATAATTCAGTTTTTGAATTACATTTGTCCAGCTCATTCTAGACACATTCTTCTCGGAAGTTCTTCCTCCTCCTAAAACAGCTACAGTCTTCTGTGAAGCTTCTTCAATTTCCTTATCTTCCCATTCAATATCTATCCCACCTTTTTTAGCAGTTCTATCCAGCAATAATCGGGATGCACTAGCATGACTCAAAGAAAAAATGGTACTTTGCTGAAAGAAAAATGAATCTTGCCCGTACCCAGGTATGCCATTAATATCCGACCATATTATATCACCCGAAGTTGTTACAAAGCCATCTAATCTAGCCCAATCGCTTAACTCTAAATGATTAAACACAGATTTGGCTTGTTCACGGATAATCTCAATTAAAAAATCATCATTCACAAAGGGTGTTTTATGCTTCGCACCTGTACCAGGCATATACTTATGCGTCCTTGAATAGATTGTAGGGTTTCCATTTATATCGAGTTCTTTAAATACTCCAGTAGGATAAAGCGGCAAAACTTGACTTTTCTTATCTTGAAGAACAATAATCGAAAACTCCTGACCTACAATAAATTCCTCTACTAGAATATTCTCGCTAATTTTAGAAACCTTAGGTACGAATAAACTTAATTCTGGTATTGTAGAAAGAAATACACCGTCTGATGAGCCTCCATCATTTGGTTTTATGATAATCCTTCGATCATGTTTACATAATTCAGCCTGATTTATACGGTCTAAAACTTTTTTTTCACCTGATTCCCATTCATCCTTTGTGAAAAACACTCTTTTGGCAACATTATAGCCATTTAATTCTAGTTGATTTTGGGTTTTGTGCTTATCTAATGTAAGCTTAAGGGCTGTACTTTTTGAGCCTAAAATAGATTTGACACCACTGATCTCAAGCATTCTCGTTAGCTTCCCATCCTCACCAAAAGTGCCATGTATCATAGGGCAAAAGATATGGTTATTAGCTACAATTTTTTTTATATCTATTTTAGGACTCTTCTCTAGTTTAAATAAAAAGTCTGCCAACTTATTGGAATAGATATATTCAAAACCAATTTGAATAAACTCACACTCAATTGTAACATAATATAAGTTAATATTATCCTCATTCATCTGAATCCGAATCGTATCATAGAGAGACCTAGCACTATCAAGTGAAATGTCACATTCATTAGAGGGACCTCCAAAAAATATTGCTACTTTTAAATTTTTGCTATCTACTTTCATCTTTTTTAATTATTAGGTTTGAAATAATTTTACTTAAATTCTTAGCCTGGCTTACGTTGGCCTCATATGCATTTGTATAGAATAAATTTCCTCTTGTTAAAGAACCAATTAAAAACAAGTTATTTGAAACATTACCCTTGGAGTTCAACACTTCAAAGGTTCTTGGATTTATATGCAATCCACCTGCTGGATGATGGTCTATTAGATCGTTTTGAATCAAGTTCTTAAGTAATCTGTTTTTTGTAGATTTAGTATCTAAACTTGTTCCTGTCGCATTAATGGTATAGTCACATTCTAGTATTTCATTTTCACTATTTTTAACAGAAATGGCTCTATCAGTAATTGTAATTGATTTTCTATCCTTAGCGATTTTGTGTATCTGGAGTTCGCCAGACTGAATTAAACTATTTATTCGCTTAGCATTTTGCAATGGCATTGCACTTCTATATGTTGACCATAAAGACATATTATTGGCTAAAAAATTAAGCTTATCATCTATATCGATACGCTCCCAAATTGCTGGTAAATATTTCGATATATTAAAAAAGTAGTCTTGGTATTTAAATCCATCAAGATTAGCTCCTCTAATATCATGTTCCAAATTTTCTCTTGCACTGCGTACATATCTCTCGTTAAATATTGAATTAAAATCAATTCTCTTTCTTTCCACCTCTTGAAGTTCCGACTTGATCAAATTTATTACTTCTTCAAGTTTAATAGAGCTTTTATTACTGTGTGACAGGTGTTTTAATTTTGATTCGTAATATGATCTTCGGGGTGATTGTATTGATGGGAGTAAGCCACTCCGAGAGAAAAACAACACTTTCCCCTTGTAATCTTTTTCCTTAAGACCAACGGCAATGTCTATTGCCGTTAAGCTTGACCCCAATACTCCTATTACAGTCTTATCATTAGTCAATGAACTTCCAATTCCATCTAGTAGCCTACTAAAGGGCCATGGGTTTGAGAAATACCTTTCATGCCCTACGAGATCTTTGTAGTGATCCTTAGGTTCAAGATTGCCAATAGATAAAACTATATGATCATATTCAGCTACTCCATTGTTTGTATGGACATGGTATTGATTGCCATGCCTAGTAATATTTTCTACTTCTTTGTTAAAAAAAGTTGTACTGAACGAAGGATGCAGTTTTTCTAGTGCAAGAGCTTCTTTCATAACGAAATCTAGATACTGCCTTATAAGCTTTCTTGGTGGATTCCCATCATTATAATTATCAAGATATTCACTATAGTTTACTAATACTTCAGGATTGCTTTGAATAAAGCTATTAAAATGACTTGTGTCATCTGGCTCTATTGTCATAGAACTAAGGTTCATATTTAAAATATGCGACTCAATGTCAGTAGAATATGCTACACCACTATTCTCTCTTGGATCATACACGTCGATTTGGATATTACTATATTTCTTGGTATTGCTTGAGATAATTTTAGCCAGATGATAAAAAATGGCTCTACCACTGGCGCCTTTTCCGATAATCGCTATTTTTTTAGTTTTCATTCTTTGCAATTTCATAGTCAAATAATAATGTCAGATTAACTCTGTTTGAACCTTTAACGAAAAAGTGGCCACAAGGTCTAATTTCGTCATTCTCAAAGTAGTTCTTTGCGTCTAAAACTGTTGAGAAATATTTGAATGAATGCTCGCCATCTAGTTGATCAAGTGCTTTCTTGAAACACTTTTCTTGCTTATCATCTACTAGAATTACATTTCTTACACCGTTTTCTATTAGAAGCTCTAGTATCTTCTTATGCTCCAATACTGTATTTACCCCACCTTCTAGCATCGTACCGAGAACAAAAACTTTCTCAACCTCTATCGTATAATCAATAACCTCTTTCACAAAAGCCTCCATACTAGAAGGGTTAGCGTTATAGCAATCTAGCAACACATCGCTGCCATTCCAACGGTACTTCTCTGTTCTTTTCGAACCAATTGAATCGTATGATTCTATAGCCATTCTAATTATGTCTGAGCTAACCCCAAAATAGTTCCCTACCGCAAATCCTGCCAAGATAGTAGGAAGCCAAAAACTGCCGAACAAGTTTGACTTCACCCTAAATTTTAGATGATGCTGCGAATCATTAACAGTTACATCAGCTACCAACCAAGGGCTATTCTGACATTTTCCATAGATCTTAACTTTTGACTTATCGAGACTGCCATAGTAAATGCGATTTCTAATGATGCCAGATTCTTTTAATAAGGTTATATCATCTGCATTTACAAAAGCGATTCCATCTGTTAAAGCCAAATACTCATATAGTTCACAGTTTGCCTTTATCACATTTTCCACTGAACCATAGCCCTCAAGGTGGTCTTTGCCGCAATTTGTTACAATCCCAAAATTTGGTTGAGCGATTTCACATAAAGCCTTGGTTTCATACAAATGGTTTGCACCCATCTCTATTACTCCAATTTCATGCTCTTCTGTAAAACTCAAAATGGTCAATGGTACACCGATTTGATTATTCAAGTTTTTCATTGTTGCTCCAACCTTGTATTTACGTGCAAGTATTCTTTTAAGTATTTCTTTGTTTGTCGTCTTCCCATTGGATCCAGCTACTGCAATAATAGTTAGCCCTAAATACTTACGATGATATTTTGCTAGTTCTTGTAGCATTACCAAACTGTCATCAACTAAAATGTAACGGTGGTCGTCTAAATGCTTAGCCTTTAGCTCTTTATCATCTATTATTGCATAGGAGCTTCCATTTTCCTGAATAGCAGTTTCAGCAAATTGATTCCCCTTATTCACTTTGTTATCACTCGATATTGCAAAGAATATTGAGTTTTCAATTGAGTGCCTAGTGTCAGTTGATACCTGTGGAGACTTCAGGAAGAGCTTGTGTAGTTTTTCAACAATCATAATTTTAAGTTTAGATGAAGGAATTACAAGTAAGACGCTCTGAATTGCCACTTTGTGGTGTATTACTCAAATCATTTTATTTTTAGTAATTTGCATAAATTGAATTATTCGAATAATTTAAAAAAACAAAAATGAGTTTTGATGATAAATCACTTGAATTATTTCTCCAATTACGTGAAGTATTCAATTCTGCCAGTTCTTTTCCTTATACAAAAATAGCAGCTGCATTAGGCACTTATCCCCCTGCTATTACAAAACTTACAAGATTTTTTCAGAATATTTCGGATAAAACAGAGATAGAGGATCTAAACAAATTATGGAAAAAAAAAGCGGGCCGGAGCGTTCCAATTCCTAATCAGGAAATACAGCTTTATATCGATGGATTGAGAGCTCTTAAAAGGGAAGGTGTCGCCTTTGATTATCCAAAATTTATTTTGGATATGAAAGCACAGACGCTCAGATATATGAAATCGGAAAATATGCTAGGATTGTACAGCCTTTATTTTGTTTCTACAATTAGCAACGAAATTCGTAAAATTCCAATGTTACTTTATCAGGGACCAAGTAATGACTTGAAGGTTAAACTTGCTAACGAAAAGGATAACTATCAGTATTTTGGATTTGCATTGTTGATCCAATCAACTCAACTTAATTTCACTTTAATAGAAAACAATCAAAATATTCAAGAATATTCTAGTTTAAAATTTATAGTTCCTTATGGCAAACCTACTTTCTACGAAGGTGCTTACTTATTTCTAAATCCAATGAGAAATCCTGCATACGGACCTTGTGTATTATTGAAAGAAGAAATTCAAGATTATGATAATATTTTTGATCATTTTAATCAAATAAAACCAGTTTCAATTCCTCTTTCAGATGAAAGTATCAACCCTAGAATTAGAGACTTTTTTGAAGCAAATAAAAAATTCGTATTGAATACTGGATTTAATATTTAAACAAATGAAGTGTCTCCATTTAAATGCTTTATCATATATGATATTTATTTATATCTCTTTAATTTCTTGCTAATTAAAATGCCATAATGCCAATAGTGCCATTGCGCCAAGTAGAATTCTTCAACTTACTTTAGATTTCCCTTGTAATGCTTATGCTGCTATTCATTCGAGTTGTTTACTTCTCTCCAGTCGTAATGAATAAAATAATCGGCTAAATCTGACCCTTCCTCTCCTTTACGTTCCAACAAATCCGATACAACGATATTAAGATGAGACAATTTCTCTGCTGTTTCACTCCACCTGAAATATCCTCCGTTATCAGGAAATAAGGTTATATTTCTTCCAATTAAGTATGATAGTCTCTTTCCATTTAGATAGGAAAGTGATCCTATCGCAAGCCATATGTATTGTGGGCAATATGCTGTAGCTATAATTGCTGTTTTAGCACTTTCAACTATTGCCAGCGGCTTAACTTTTGGTTCAGACTTCAATTGGTGCAATCCAAAAGGAAATGGAAATTTTTCACATTCTTTATAATCAGTAATCCATTGCGGGATATAAGAGTGAATACTCATATAATAATCCGCAATTGTATAGTGAACCCCTAAATTGTGCCGCCTAATCCTTCCATCTGAATCTTTTTTACACGTTTTACCATTTTCATCATACAAAATAACTTGACCACCTCTAACCTTTAATTCTTCATCAATAAGCCAGAATATCGTTGAACCATCCCAATAATTTGATGTGCCTATAAAAAACCTCTCGACAAGCTCCTTGGTCTTTTCTTCTCCTAGTAAATTATTGAGAAACTGAACAAATTGATTGTTATCATAATCTCCAAGACTATCCTCCAAATATTTAAAAGGAATGGTTCCTATCTTTTTAGTTGATGCTATTATCCTATCATTAGACACTGATTCACTTTCCTTACCCGAATCTTTTTGTGATCTTGCATAACCATCTGTATATGGATTTAGAGAATACCCACAATTATTTTCACGATCACATTTCCCATACTTCTCTGGAAGCAATGTCTCTTTATAAAAATCCATATACCTACTAAACTTTTTAAGCACTCCACAAGCTGGACATCTGTACTTATTCTTACTTGGATCAAACTTGTATCGGTATGCTTTCTTTTTACTTGATGGCATTATTGTCATTTTGGCACTTTACGTGTAATGTGTTGATATTCAAAATTGAGTAACTATCATGTTGTTATTTGGTAATGGCGATATTGGCACTTTCAATAATTAGGATCAGGATCTTGGCGACCATAATAGTCAAAGTGCCAAAAATGCCACTAGTATAATTTCTCGTACTCTCCATGTTTCTTCTTCTTGAATAATTTATTATTTCCTATAAATCTATGGAAAGTCCTGAGAGGCATTCCTTCTGCTTCGGCTAACTCTACACCATCTTTTGTCTTAAAGAGATCAGGTAGCTTACTATATACCTTTTGTTGCAAGGCACTAATATCATCTAGAGGGTTGGAATTGGTTATTTTCCTCAAAACTTTTAGTGAAGTATTCCTAAAATACTCTGTTAATTTAATGGCGTTGAGAATGGAATATTCAGAGATACTAGATATGTCATTGACGTCTACATTTTTTGATGCAGCCTCTAACAATTCAAGGATTAGCGCAAACCTCAAACAATAGTTGTCGAGTTTTCCAAAAATAGAATTTTCTGTATCATCACTTTGATTTATAAGATCAACATTTTGGTCATACCATTCTTTGTAGGCATTTAGGGCTTCCTCCGAAAGCTCTAGAGATGTTATTTTAAGCTCTGAATACCAAGAGCCATCTGTAGCCGTATTGTTGTTCACAGAATAATTATAAAGATCGAACAAAATATTGTTGTATTGCTTCAAAATTTCCTTGCTAGGTTCATAATCGCTCAGATATTGCTTTTGACAATCCTCTGGATAAGCAAAAAGTATTCTGGCGAGAAAGCCATTGCCTATTTTTCCATCAGCAAAACTACTTAGTACGCTAGGTTGAATGCCTCCAATAACAGACATAAATGGATGTGCAATAATGATAGGATCTGATGATTTTCGATTTACCTTAATAAGTGTATTTTTCCATATCCCTATAAAATATTCAAGGTCTGATCCTTTACTATATCGGTTTAAGGATTTGATAAATGCTATTAACTCATCTTGGTATAAGATTAGTCCATTTGGATTATTCTGTAGAGCTTTATTTATTGATTCTGTTGTAGCATCATTAATAATTAGCTCTTTGCATACAGGTCTATCAGGTTCTTTTTCCTTGTTCTCTCTTGCCTCTGCAACTTCCAACTCGTACTTTTTCAATTGTGCCGTATATTGGTCATGAAGTTTGCGTTCAATTTCCTTTATAGGGTTTAGAAAGGCATCAATAGCTGGTGTTTTACCAATTGAAGACCGCCCGACTATAGCCATGAAAATAGCTGCTGACTCATACCACCCCTCCTTAAATTTTATATTAAATGAATTTCCAATCAAGCACGAGGCCGCAGCTAATACAGTTGAGCCATAAAAGTCAACTGGAAGATTGAATGCCTTGCGAAATTCCTCTATTATCTCTTGAATCTTCACTGGGAAAGCGTCTATTGGAAATGTATTTTTACCATGTGCTTCAATCGTTTTATTGATATCGTCACTAATCATCTCAATGTTAATATCTTTTGATACATCATCAGATTTGTTCGATTTATTGTCAGAGCATTGCTCCTTATCATTTATATTCATCTTACTAAATTTTACTATTCAAAAAATTAATGTATTTGACTCTGCAAACACACTTTACTTATTCATAATAAAATAGAGATGACCAAAAATAATTACCATAATAATTAGCCTCAGAGCCACGATATAGTTATCTTGGATCACCTATATTTTCCTTAAGAAGGGCTAAGGATTGCTGTCTACGCCCTTCTTTTTTTGTTCAATTCCTACGCAACATTTACTAGAGCATCACATATACTCCATTTAATGGTGCTTTTTAAATTGAACATTTTCACTTGTTAAAACCAAGCAAAAACAACTCAAATTACAATCGTGGGTACCACACGACTGCTTGCTGTTGCTAGTTTTCATTTATCATCCTTTATATTAAAAAGCCTAGGAGGTAGATACTAAGATATTGCTTCTCACCTCTCCTAGACACGCCTGTACATGCGTCTAATTGATAGGATACTTTGATACTGCCACTAGAGCTTAATCTTCTCTCAGTAGCCTACAATTAACTTTTGGATTTAGTGTAAGGATGATAAAACATTTAGTCCAATCTTCTCCTTATATTCTTTCGCTATTTCAAATGGATCTGGGCTACTTTTCTATTTATTGACCTATCTTACTTTCCCTATGACTTTAATTCATCTAATGTAGAATGGTCTTTTGCTTATAGATATATGATCCTATAGTATTTAGTAAAGCGGGTCTTAAGCCCCACTTTTTCAATTTGTTTACTTAAAATGTTTTGTCATTGAGTAAATCACAACCAATACTCATCATGTAAATATTCAACTGATATCCTTATTTAGATAGGTACCTATCAGCTTCGGATTGTATTTCTTGACAAGTTTTGACTTTTTTACCAAGCAGATAATTGTCAATTTCTTCAAGAAGAAAATAAAGTGTCTTTGACCCTTCTGGCTTATAATGAGGAAGTCTCCCTTCATGGACTAGCTTATATACTGTAGCCTTAGTGCCGACTATTGACCTATACATTAGCAATCCTTTGAGGTCTACTATTTTAGGTTCCGCCTTAACTTTAATAGGAGCTAAATTGCTTAATTTTGACTCGATATTATCAAGTCTACTTGTTATTGGTAATAAAAATGGATTGTCCATACCTTAATTTTTTTTAAAGGTATAGGAAAGAAAAGAATGGTAACTCCCATATTACCAAATGGTAACCAAATGGTAAATATTTGAATGTTTTTTTTACTTTATTGCTAATTAAGCGGATATCCTAGCACCTTTTCAATTACGGTAACTATATCCTTGAAAACATCTTCATCTTTAATTGAGCTTGGTGATATAGAATTACTTATTGTTTTTAATTTAACATTAAGCCTGTAGTTAGTATTGAGAAAATTAAATATTTCAGATTTACTTGGGTTAGCTCTTTCGCTTAATTGACAAAGGGTCTGTTTATTTGTATTTTCGGATATAAGTAAAGCATAAATAAAAACAGCCATATCTTTATCTTTACCTTTAATAACTGAAGGCCTTGGCTCATCAACATCATCTACAAAATCTAAGGCCTCAATCATAGATTTGAATTGTTCAAGTTTGATATGTCTGTACTTCTTCAAAAATAACCTGATACTATATTTATCACTTTTAACCTTTTTATCCTTAGAGATCTGATCAACAATTGAATTAAATTTTGTGGAGGAATACTGCTTGTCATCAATTAAACCTTGTTGCCTTTTTATATACTCTTCAAATAAGGAAGCAGTAGTGGTTGTCAAGTTTGGAATAGCACTAACCCTGCTTCTAAGCATATTTAAACGTTGATCTAACACTCTTTCTATTTTAATATCCAAATCATCAGTATCGTGCATATATATGTCACGAGAAAGTATATTTCTACAGTGTATTTTAAAGTCAGTATAATCATATTCAAGGCAATCATCTATTTTTATATATTCCTCAGTAAAAAAAAAATCACAAATTATAGCGAAAGTCTCATCAGTTAATGGGTTACTAACTTCGATCTCTTCGAGATCTGATATAAATACTAATTGAAACTTTATCTTTTCCATACATAAATTTGTTAGAGCAAAGCATCGGCATCGGCATCATCTAATACCTCATTCTCAAATTGAGAAAGATAGTTTCTAGTTGTATTCTCCGTCTTATGCCCTAATGCCTCAGATATTACTGCAATAGATTTGCCAGCTTTTTTAAGTGTTTGAGCATACGAGTGCCTAGCCTGATATAAAGTTAGCCCTACCTCACTTAAGCCAAGCATAGGGGCGATTACACTGTTCAAAGCCTTATTTACGTCCTTATTAAAAGTCTTCTTTCTAATATACTTTTGATGGTCAGTCTTATGCACCTCATCATTATAAACTGGAAAAAGGTATTTACTGCCATTTACCCTAAATTGGCTAAACCACTTGATAATCTCAATAGAGGGAGGTAATAGCTTTATCACATGAACATTTGCACTTTTATTTGTTCGCTTGGTCTTGGATCGAATATATACTAGCTTACCATCTACTATATTGGAATCTGTCAAATTTGCAATGTCAGCCAAGTTGATACCTCTATTATAATATGTGAACAAGAATATTTTTGCAGCTATCATTGCTTTGCCGTCCAAATCCAGACTAGCCATCTTAAGCACAAGCTCTTTCGGTATAGCTCTGTTATTTGATATTTTGGCGAGCTTATCACCTATAGAGTACTTATTCTTCCCAAACGGATAGTATTTAGAATCCAAGACCCCGTCTGCTATAGCCTTGTTTATTACCGTTCGAATGGCTCGCATGTAGATGCCTATGGTTGTATCACTGCAATTTTTTTCTTTTGGATAAATATTACCTTTATTTCTAAGCCAGTCTTCATAGTCCTCTAGCAACAATACGTTGACGGATTTCAAGTCAAATGTCTCTACATTCTTATTGCGTGACTTCAGGAACCTTTCAAAAGCACCAAAACTATGCTTATCGGTTTCCCTTGTCCCTACCCTCCCACTGCTCTCCAACATCTGCAATCTTAACTTAAATCTTTCGGCAGCAAGCGAAGACTCTGATATTAGTCTAAATTTCTTATTAAAGACTTGAAAGTCAAAAGGCTCATTATCACTAATAAATGCTCGAATTTCAGTATTTGCCCTCTCTTGCAATGTTGTAAGGTTGTCATTCTCTAACTTATAGCTTGGATAGCTTCTTTTAAACTTTGCCCCTTCCGCATTCCATTGTTCTGGAGTGCAATATTTACCAAGTCCAATATGGAAACGTTTACGTTTCTGAGTCACCTTAAGGCAAACTTGAAATGTCCCGTCTTTTCTAATTCTACTTGGTGAATCCCAAAGTATTATCTGAGCTGTAGCCATCTATTAATTTTGTATTCGTAACACAATCGTAACACAAAAATAGACAAAACAGTAATAAAAGGCTAATTTAATATTTGACAAAACCCTTGCTATGACTACATTTGTGTATATAAGTAATACAAAGTAAAGATAAGGAATACTATTGACTCTTGACTACGAATCAAGCGGTTGCAAGTTCGAATCTTGCCGGGATCACCAGAATATCAAAGTCCAATTTCCCGAAAGGGTTTTTGGACTTTTTTTATGG
>JALZVK010000125.1 GCA_023301005.1 Saprospiraceae bacterium
GATAAAATAATAAGTCAGTCTTTTGGGGGAGATTATTTTGTTCTCAGTTTTTCTTAAAAAGAAGGAGTATTGTTGATACTATGACTGCTTTTTAAGGAAAAATGAGGGCAAAAGAATCCGCCCAAATGACGGAGTTATTGTTTTATCGTTACTCAGTCCAAAATAATTTTCAATTTTGTATCTTTGATTTAAGAACATATCTTTCCTGCTTTATAAACAACATTTCACACTATAAAGATAGAAGTTTATCCTTTCCTTTTTTGTAGTGAAAAATTTGTTTTTAATAAAAAAAAAAGCTCTCCAAAAAACAATACAATTACATCAACACTTTTTATCCAATTTCGTATTAAACAAACATGACTGACTTTATTCCATTATTTCCACTCAAACTCGTTGTGTTTCCTTATGAGGAACTCAACTTGCATATCTTCGAAACTCGATATAAACAATTGGTTCGTGAATGCGAAATGAATCATACTACTTTTGGGATTCCTGCTTTTCTTAATGACAATGTGATGGAATTTGGTACGGAGATAGAGCTTGTAAAAATTACGAAAAAAAACAAAGATGGTTCTTTGGATATTAAAACTCGTGGAATTGGTATTTTTAAAATCCACGACTTTTATAATACTGCTCATAATAAAATGTACGCTGGCGGAGATATTGAACGGGTAACGGGTAAGGAAGAAAGAGACCTTGACTTGAATGATAAGATTATCAAAAGACTCAATGAGCTATATAATTATTTGAAAATAGGAAAACCGATTCCTACTGATATTGAAGATTTTTATACTTATGAATTTGCTCATCATGTTGGATTTTCTATCCATCAAGAATATCAATTTCTAACTATCGCTGATGAAATTAAACGTCAGGAATTTATGCTTGATCATTTGACGAATTTACTTCCTGTGGTGCAAGAAATGGAAAAGCTTAAGAAGAAGGTGGAAATGAATGGACACTTTAAAAATATTATTCCGCCGAAGTAGGAGTTTTGAAGTTTTTACGAGTTTTCTTTTTTTACGATTTATCTGAACAAGGGAACATTCGAGCATTCGAACATTCGAATTATGAAGTTTGACGAGTTAACTTGTATTATGTTTGGCTTCGATTTTTTCCTACATCGTAATTGTTTTTTATAAAAAACAGAAGCCCAAATATTCAGAATGAATATTTGGGCTTCTTAGTTTTAAAATTAGATACAAGGCTATTCGTCAAACTTCATAATTCGAATGTTCGAATGCTCGAATGTTCCCTTGTTCAGATAAATCGTTATCCGCATCAACTCGTCATCCCGTTTTTAAAACGGGACTAAATTCAAAATTCCTCCTTCAATAAAAAAAAACCACCTAAACATCAGAGGTGCTATTGGACCCTGGAAATCATGGTTAGGGTAGCCGACCTATTTTGGGTAATCCCCTTGCTTCATTTTCTAAAAGAAAATTCCGAGCCGGACAAGTCAACGGCCTGAGGCCCGCCCTACTCATAGGTACAGAGTCTGTTCCCTAATTATATAAGTGTTGGACCATAGCTTATTGACATCTAAGTGGATTTTTTTATCGACGACTTATCGCCAATTAGCGGCAAGATATAGGAAAAATATTAATACTACAATATTGCTTTTTTTGTTTTTTTTTATAAGAGAAGTTGGTTAGGTTTGTATTATTCTATAATACTAAAATTTATATTTAATAATACATGAATCCACGAGGAGAATTGTTTTTCATAAAACAATTAGGCTTACGGTTACTAAGTTTAATAGGAGTTTGGATGATTTGCAGAATTGGGTTTTATGCATTTAACGCTTCCTCATTTCCTATTGATAGTGGCTGGGAGTTAGTCAAATTATTATTCTTCGGAATTCGATTTGATTTAGTTTCAATTGCTTATATCAATATACTTTTAGCACTTTCCTATTTTGTTCCCTTTTCATTTCGAAAAAATTTAACCTTCCGAAAAATCCAAAAATGGATTTTTATTATTTTTAATTCTATCGCTTTAATTTTTGAAATTGGAGATATGGGATATTTCCAATTTGCCTTTCGTCGAGCTATCGGAAATGATTTGCAATTGATCGGCGAGACGACAAATATGACTTTTCAGTTTTTAACTGACTTCTGGTATTTGGTTTTGATTTGGGTGGGAATGGTTAGCGTGTTGAATTTTATTTATAAAAAAACGACCCTTCAACTTGTTGATATAAAAACGACGACTTGGAAACAATGGTTGATTTTTCCAATTGCCATTGGATTATATATTGTAGCGATGCGAGGCGGTTTTCAGTTGCGTCCTGTCATGTCATTGACTGCTGCGCAATATGTGGATGATATGCGATTGATGCCTTTGCAAACGAATACAACTTTGAACTTACTTTTTTCTGCACAGCAAAATTTGATTGAAGAAAAAAATTATATGTCGAAGGAAGAACAAGACCGTTTGTTTCCTATTTTAAAAAATCCATCGCCGCAAGGCGAATTCAAAAAAGAGAATGTTTTTATCATTGTCTTGGAAAGTTTTGGAAAAGAACATATTGGATTTTTTAATGATTATGAAAGAAGTCCAACTCCTTTTATAGATTCGTTGATGACGGAAAGTTGGTATTTTGAAAATGCTTATGCCGTCGGCACTCGTTCTACAGAAGGCATCTCAGCTATCTCGGCAAGCTTACCTCGATTGATGGAAGATGCGTTAATGTTTTCTGCTTATCAAGGAAATCGAGTCGATGGAATTGCAGCGCATCTTACAAAGAAAGGTTATACTAGTGGATTTTTTCATGGTTCAAATCCTGGGTCGATGGAGTTCGAGCGATTTTCAAAAATGACTGGTTATCAAAATTTTTATGATAGAACACATTATCCTGATCAGGCGGACTATGATGGCAATTGGGGAATATGGGATAATCCATTTTTTCAATTTACTTTAGGTGAAGTTGACAAATATCCAAAGCCATTTACCGCAATGCTTTTTTCCTTAACTTCACATCATCCTTATAATGTGGAGGAATTTTTTAAGAAAAATCATCCTGACGAATCTGACCAATTTCAAGCAATTCGATATACGGATTTTGCCTTGCGGCAATTTTTTGATTCGGCAAAAAAAATGGACTGGTATGACAATACTTTGTTTGTGATTACTGCTGACCATATTGGAAAATGGGGAGATAGAAAATATAAAACGGTAGTTGGAAAATATCAAATTCCTCTACTTTTTTTCAAACCCAATTCCGACTTAAAAGGTACTTACTCCGAAGTCATTCAACAGACTGATGTGATGCCGACGATTTTGGAATATTTGAATTATGATGAACCTTATATTTCTTTTGGGAAAAGTGCATACGATACTTTGACTTCGAGATATGCTTATATGTACTCAGGCGGATTTCATCAAATCATCACCGATAGTTTATGTCTTTCTATTGATAATGAAAATCGAATTGGCAACTACAATTATAGAAAAGATCCACTTTTGAAAAACGATATTTTACATCAAAACAAAAATGTAGATGTATTGTTAGAAAAACAATTAAGAGCTGCCGTACAAGCGCATCATAATGCAATGATAAAAAATGAATTAGTAATACATCATTAAAAATGAAACTTACACAACGAATTGAAATATTGACTTACCTCGGTAAGCAAATCGAATTGAAAGATGAACAACTACTTGCTGTACAAGAATATAGTAAGCATAAAAATAGTTGGTTCACTTTGGAAAATACGAATTTAGCATTGCAACAAATCGCTTCTAATTTTTTACAAAAAGAAAAACTAGAAGCGTGGGCAAAGCAATACGAACTTCCCGAATCATCTCCTATAAAAGATATTGGAATCATTATGAAATCGAATCCGCCGTTGGTTGGATTTCATGATTTGTTGAGTGTGTTTATGTCTGGGCATAGAGCGAAAATTAAGTTGGCGGAAGATGATAAGTTTTTGATTCCTCATTTGATAAAAATAATGACGGAAGGATTTCCTGAGGTAAGTGAATATTTTTCTGTGGTAGAAAGAATGAATGGATTCGATGGAATTATCGCAAGTGGTAATCAAAAATCTATCAAAACATTCGAGACTTATTTTTCGAAATTCCCAAATATCATTAAAAAAAATAAATACGGAATTGCGGTGTTAGATGGAAATGAATCGAAGGAAGATTTATCTAATTTGGGCAAAGACTTTTTTAATTATTTTGGATTGAGTAGTCGAAGTATTTCCAAAATCTATGTGCCGTATGATTATAATTTTGTTCCGCTTTTGGAAGCGACGCATGAATATAATGAAATTGTTTTGACGAATAAATACAAAAATAATTTCGATTTTAATTATACGTTGCACTTACTCAACAATGTGGATTATAAGGCGAATGGTTGTATTATGATTATTGAGAATGAAGCTCTACAATCAAGAATTGCTACGTTGCATTATGAGATGTATAAAAATGAATCGCAATTAAATGAGTTGATCGACAAACAAAAAGAGGACACTCAACATATCGTTTCTAACAATGTATTTACAAATTTTAAAAACACTAAATTTGGCGAAGCCAATACTTTAAGTTTGAGTGAGTATGAAAATGGAATTGATGTGATGGAGTTTTTGAAAAACTTATAATATCATTTTACCGCAGAGTTAAGAAAGAAAAAACAACTATGACAAAAAAAGAAAAGGCAATAGAAATAGCCGATATACTTAATGAACTTTATCCAACTACTCCAATTCCTCTGGACCACAAAGATCCTTATACATTACTTGTAGCAGTATTGTTATCTGCACAATGTACTGATGTGAGAGTGAATAAAGTAACGCCTCATCTTTTTGCGAAAGCTGATAATCCAACTGATATGATTAAGTTGGATGTCGATGAAATTCGACAAATCATTCGCCCTTGTGGTCTGTCGCCTCGTAAGTCAAAAGCTATTTCGGAGTTGTCTCATATCATCTTGGATAAGCATGATGGAATTGTTCCACAAACTTTTGAAGACCTTGAAGCGATGCCTGGAGTTGGTCATAAAACTGCTTCGGTGGTGATGTCGCAAGCTTTTGGGTTTCCTGCTTTTCCTGTGGATACTCATATTCATAGATTGGCTTACCGATGGACTTTGAGTACTGGGAAGAATGTGGAAAAGACGGAGAAAGATCTAAAGAAACTTTTCCCTGAAAAGACTTGGAATAAATTGCATTTGCAAATTATTTTCTTTGGTAGGGAATACTGTCCTGCGCGGGGGCATGATCCTATGGAGTGCCCTATTTGTAGTAAGTATGGGAGGAAGAGTTTGTTTAAGTAGTTAGCCAAAAGAAATCGTGTATTTATAAGGATAAGATTTTTTTGATAGTTTTCTTTAAAAAATCATTGCATA
>JALZVK010000126.1 GCA_023301005.1 Saprospiraceae bacterium
GCCGCTCAGCGCCGATGGTACTGCCTTTAGGTGGGAGAGTAGGTCGCTGCCATTTTAATATTATCTTTTTAAGATATTAGTCTTATCAGTTTCTGACTGATGAGACTTTTTTTTTGCCTTCTTGCCTCAAATTTCTTGCCTTTTTAGGTTAAATTTGCTCACCTAGATTACTTGATATGAATGAACAAAAATCATTAGCACTTCGAATGGAATTATTATGGTGGGTTTTTACTGCTGTAGTAGTTTTTGCAGTATTATTTCCCATAATGTCAACTGTGGATAATTACCCATTTTTAATTCCTAATATTATTTTCATAATAGTCTTTATTACTTTTTCAAGATATTTTTTTCTTCTACAACATACCTTTTTGGCTTATAGGCAAATTTTAAAAGCTATTGTTTTTATTCTTTGTATACCTTTGATTTCATATATAGTAAATGAACTTACTGCCGTAAGGAGTTATTTGGACGAAGAAGGAATTGATAACTTAGTGAAGAATTTAGAATATGAAAACCATTGGAACTTTACAAGTTATATAAAAACTCAAATGTACTTTTTTGGAGCAGCTAGCATTATTGTTTCGATACTACTTCCATTTCGATTGTTAATTTCTATTTGGAGAAATAGAAATAGAGGAACGGTATAGATTTTTTTTTCATAAAAACGAAAACTCATTTCAATGAAATCCTATTTACAAGAATTAAATGATGTACAACGTGCAGCAGTAACAAATACTGACGGACCTGTATTGGTAATTGCTGGACCAGGTTCAGGAAAGACACGAGTACTGACATATAGGATTGCTCATTTGATTGAGGAAGGTGTAGCACCTTGGGAAATTTTAGCATTGACATTTACTAATAAGTCAGCTAGAGAAATGAAGGCTCGAATAGAAAGTGTAGTAGGAGATCGAGCGAATCGAGTTTGGGCAGGAACATTTCACTCCATCTTTGCTAGAATATTACGAATAGAAGCAGAGAAGATCGGGTATGCCTCTTCATTTACAATTTATGATACAGATGATTCAAAAAGTTTGATGACATCTATTATCAAAGAAATGAATCTTGATAAAAATGTTTATAGTGCGAATAGTGTTCGTAGTCGTATTTCATCAGCGAAAAGTAATTTGATTACTCCAAAGGCTTATAAAGATAATGAGGAACTCAAGTTGCAAGATAAGATTAGTAAGCGTCCTTATATCCATGCGATTTATGAGAAATATATGGCGCGTTGTCAAAAAGCAGGAGCAATGGATTTTGATGATTTACTTTTTCAGATGTTTAGGTTATTACATCAAAACCCAGATAACGTTGTTGAAAAATATCGGAGTAAATTTAAATATATTTTAGTAGATGAGTTTCAGGATACTAATTATTTGCAATATGCTATTATTAAAAAATTAGTCAAGTATCCACAAAGTGGAGAAAATATTTGTGTAGTAGGAGATGATGCTCAAAGTATATACGCATTTCGTGGAGCTACAATAGATAACATTTTAGATTTTGAAAAAGAATTTAAAAATTTAAAGACATTTAAGTTAGAACAAAATTATCGTTCTACAGAACATATCGTTCAAGCTGCGAATGAATTGATTCAACATAACCAAAAACAGATTCCTAAAAAGATTTGGTCAAACAAAGGAGCTGGACAAAAAATTCAGGTATTAAGAACGATGACTGATACAGAGGAAGGAAAAAGAATTGCAGATGTTATACAAGAACAAAAGAATCGCTTTCACTTAAAAAATAGTGAGATAGCAATTTTATATCGGACTAATTCTCAGTCTAGAATTTTCGAAGAATACCTAAGGAGATATAATATAAATTATAAAGTCTTTGGAGGTGTTTCATTTTACCAAAGAAAAGAAGTCAAAGACTTATTAGGTTACTTGAGATTGGTGATAAATAAAAAAGATGAAGAAGCATTAAAGAGAATATTGAATTATCCACGTAGAGGTATAGGTAAATCTAGTATGGATAAAATTGCGGAGTTAGCAGCAACAACGGGTAAAACCATGTGGGAATGTTTGCCATTAGCACAAGTGAGTACTAAAGCTAGAAATTCGATAGCGAATTTTGTGAAGATGATAAATAGCTTTACAAAAAAGATGGATAGTTCTAACGCTTATGAAATAGCAATTCATGTAGCTAAGAATTGTGGATTGTTGGCAAACATGCAAAAAGATAATTCCCTAGAAGGAATGGGCAGATTAGAAAATGTAAATGCATTGTTAGACGCAGTAAAAGATTTTGTCGAAAATGATGAATTGATAGATGAAGCTACGATGCCTGACAAAACACTAACAAGCTATTTACAAAATATAGCACTTCATACTTCGATGGATAATGAAGATGATGATGATGAATTTGTAACATTGATGTCTGTACATTCAGCAAAAGGATTAGAGTTTAAATCAATTTTTGTAGTGGGGATGGAAGAGAATTTATTTCCTTCTTTTATGTCGATGGAAAGTAGAGAAGGTCTTGATGAGGAAAGACGATTATTTTATGTGGCAGTTACTAGAGCTGAACAATTTTTGACTTTATCTTTTGCAAGAAGTCGATACAAATTTGGAGAGATGCGGTATAATCAACCAAGTCGTTTTTTAAGTGAAATATCAGCGCAGCATTTAGATACATCATTAAGCGTAGGTGGAAATATTGGAGAAAAAGTAGGTGCTACCGAATCGACAGGAGCAAAAGTATTTGGTAATTTCAAAAAAAGAGGACCTGCTAGAAAACCAAAATTTGTAATTGACCCTAGTAAATTTAAACCTGATTCCGCAGCATCTATTAAAGAGGGAATGAAGGTATTGCATATCAGATTTGGAGAAGGTAAAGTGTTAAGTATTGATGGTGCTATAGATAATCGAGTTGCTACAATTTTATTTCAAGGGGTGGAAAGTCCAGAAAGAAGAATCATGTTGAAATATGCAAAGCTGCAAATTTTACCTTAAAAATTAAGTTCTAACAAATAATCCGATTTACTTTTACTTTTCTTTTTTCAATCTAAATAAAGCTCTTGAGTCAAACCTTTGAATGACCTCATAATGTTCCGCACTAATCTGCGGCGACCAATGTTCTTCGATATAATAATAATCGAAGAGTTCGTTTTTTTCTAATTTATCTTTTCTTATCATCTCCACTTTATCTCCTATATTCCAAATTTTTTCATAGAAATGAAATGAAGGAGAATTCACTCCACTTATAGCCAAAGTTACTTTCTCATCTAGTTTTTCATTTTCCAAAAAATAATTGATGACATCTTTATTATTGGTATCAAACCACCATTCCCTTACAGTAAAAGTATTCGCACATTTTGAAAAATGATAAGTGTACGCCATAAGTGGAATCGCACAAAGTATAATTTGTAACCATTTTCGTTTTTTTAAAAAAACAAAAAAGAAAATGGGAAGAATAGAGAATAATGGAAAATAAATCAAAGCAGTTCTATCTGCCAAGTAAGGAGTTCCTAAAATTAAGAACTGAGCAATTGTACTCCAACATGCGATGGTAAATAGAATTCCAAAGGCTAAACCACCAACGATGATTGAGTTGTACTTTTTAATAAAAAAACTACGCAAAGCGTAAATCAAAACTGAGAGGTAAACAAATATTGCAATACCAATTAATACATGTGGGAAATCAATTCCAAAATATTTTTGTCCAAAAAGACTTTGGTTCACTACGGATAAAATAGAGTTTTCATAAAAGCTACTTTGCTCGCCATAAAACTCATTATACTTTCTGACTTCCGAAACAGGGTAAGCAAGCAAAATAAATAACAATACACTTACAAGAATCGCTGCGCTATTTTTTTTCAAAAAATAAATAATAAAAGAAGTTTTCTTCTCAACTTGTTGAGTTAAAAAATCTTTAAGGAAAACAAAATTAAAAGCGACAATCAAAGCCAAAAAATAATTGAGCGCAATTAGAATACTATAAACTGAAAGTCCTGCTAACACAAAAGACCAACCAATAAATTTATTTTTTCCTTCCAAAATATAACGATACAAATAATACATACTTCCCATCATCAATCCCCAACTCAAACTATAACCTCTTGCCAAACCAAAAAAATCATAGAAGTAAGGATTAAGATGTAACAATACAATTCCGCAAATGATGATAATCGTTTTGTCACTTATCGCTTTTAATAATTTAAAAGAAAAAACGATATACATCAAATGTCCCAACAAACTAGGAAGCCGAACTGAAAATTCAGAGTCACCCAAAATCATGGTGCTGAATTTTATTAAAAAAGTATTTAAGAAATGATTATTAGTATTGACTGGATTATTGAGAAATACATCTCGGATAGAACCTTGAACATAAACGAGATAAGTAGTGCCTTCATCAACCGTAATTGGAATCTTGAATGCTCTTATAGTAGAGTAGGATAAGAGTAAAATTCCCGCTACCCAAAAAATAATTTGATGTAATTTCTCTTTAGATATGTCCATTTAAAATTTTAAGATTAATTTTTCTGCAAAATATCATTTACTTTTGAACTTAAAGATTTTTTCAAAATGAATATTCAAACCAGAACAAAGTTAGTAAAAGATGCTGCCTATAAATTGGGCTTCGAATATGTAGGTATTGCCAAGGCCGAGAAAATGGAAGAAGAAGCAAAGCATCTGGAAGAATGGTTGAATAAAGGAATGCATGGAAAAATGCAATACATGGAAAACCATTTTGAAAAAAGAATAGACCCGACGAAATTAGTTGAAGGTGCTAAGTCAGTAGTGACATTGATGTATAATTATTTCCCAGAGGAAAAACAAGAGGATACAACTGCGCCTAAGATTGCAAAATATGCTTATGGAAAAGATTATCATTTTGTGATTAAACATAAATTAAAAACATTGCTACAAACGATTGAAGAAGAGATAGGAGAAGTGAATGGAAGATGCTTTGTGGATTCTGCGCCTGTGCTGGAAAGAGATTGGGCGAAGAGAACTGGAGTAGGATGGATTGGAAAAAATACTTTATTAATAAATCCTAAGCAAGGTTCATTTTTCTTTTTAGCGGAGTTGATAATTGATTTGGAATTAGAGGTGGATGGACCGATAAAAGATTATTGTGGACGTTGTACTCGATGTATTGATGCTTGTCCGACTGAAGCGATTTCGTCCGAAGGTTATATTTTGGATGGCAGTAAATGTATCTCATATTTTACAATTGAATTAAAAGAAGCACTACCAGATGAGTATAAAGGGAAGTTTGAAGATTGGATGTTTGGTTGTGATATTTGTCAAGATGTCTGCCCTTGGAATCGATTTTCCAAAAAGCATAATGAACCAGAATTTGACCCTCATACTGATTTATTAAAAATGAAAAAAGAAGATTGGGAAGAAATCACAAAAGATGTTTTTCAAAAAGTATTTAGAAAGTCAGCAGTTAAGCGGACGAAATTTGAAGGACTAAAAAGGAATATTGATTTTTTAAAAGAGTAAAAAAAATGGTTACATGGTTTCGCTTTGCTTATTGTTTTATGGTTTTTTAAAAATCTAATTTGTATTTATAACCATAAAAAAATGAGCGAAGCGAAACCATGTAACCATCCATTCCTTTATATATTTTTATAAAAGAATATTGCGAAATAATTTATTCCCCATCCAAAAGCGAGAGTTCCATTTCGATTTTATAAAACCATTCTTTTTGTTGTTCTTTATCTAAACTATGTCGAGACATCAAGTCAAAAGCTTTTTGTTTGGTTCTCCAGTTGTCCATAAATGAACTTACAAAGTGTTCAAATTCTACTTCCTCACCACATTTGAACTTTCGTTCTCGAAGCGATTTTCTTAATTTTCTTGCAGCCAATTCTGTAATATCAAAATGAATTTGTTCATGTATAAGATGGTGCTTAGTTCGTGCTTCATCTTTTACCCATGAGTTATCTTTTTCAAAATAAGCTTGAATTTTAAAAGTGATTTCTCCATCCTTACAACCTTTATAATGAATGATACCTGAAGAAGTCAACGCAGAAATTGATTGATAATCAAAACGAGGTTTGCCTTCAAAATCACTCCAATCTAACTTATAATTTGGAGTCCAATAAATCACATCATTAGAATCAGCACTTGTACCAATTAGCAAAATGAGAAATCCAAAAATAAGATGAATGCCGAATTTATTATTTTTCATAGGAGAATAATTTAGGTTACGATACGTAAGTATCGATATTGAGTATAAGATTGGTTACCCAATTTTATACATAGATTATGTAAATGGTTTTCTGAGTTAGCAGTCTGGAAAAAAGTAAGAAGAGAAATATTATAATTCAATAGAAGGATCCCAAAAGTGTTTTTTAAAATCCTCTATGACATTTTCAGTAATAATAAAACCTTCGTTCTCTAATAGTTCTTGCATCATTGTTGGACTAGGAAAATGATTTCTACCACTAAGTTCACCTTTACGATTAACTACTCGGTGGGCAGGAACATTACCTTCTGTAAAACTTTTATTCAGCGCCCAGCCTACCATGCGAGCTGAACCTAATTCTAAATAATTTGCAATAGCACCGTATGTACTGATTCGGCCAAATGGGATTAGACTTGTTACTTCATAGACATCCTGAACATAATTTCTTTTTTTCATAGTGAGTTTTATTTTGAAATAAAAGGTATTGAAAATCAATACGCTAGTATTTTTAAAATTAACTACTTTTGTCACTCTTTTAAAAAAAAGAAAAGTTTTTTAAAAAAATCTTTAAGAATGTTTCTGATTAGCTAAGTTCGGATTGTTGTAGTATAAAACAAACACATTAGAACAATATCAAATATTATTCCTAGTATTAATTTGGAGGAAAGTACTAAATACTTAACGTAAGTTTAAAATATTAAGTATTTCAAAATAATATTTTATTAAAACAACAATTCTTAAAATCAATAAAATAATGCTAAAAATCAAGGTCAAGGCTAGTTTAATTACAAATTTAACGGATGCACGATATTTTGCAGCTTGGGAAGTCGAATGGTTAGGTTTTAATTTTGACGAAGGTTCTGCTCATTATATTCCACCTGTGGAAATGAAAGCTATCAAAGAATGGGTGGAAGGAGTTAAGACTGTTGGAGAATTTTCATTCGCATCTGCGGAGCATATTAATTCTGCAATTGAAGTTTTAGAATTGGATATGGTACAAGTTGGAATGTTTACAGATTTTTCTGTTGTAGAAAAAATTACGAATGTACCCGTAATAAAAGAGGTAGTTATAACATCTGAAAGTAGTGACAAGGAATTGGAATTTCATCTAAATGAATTCAATTCTAAAGTTGAATGTTTTTTATTATCATTTGAAAAAGATGAAATGACTTGGGAAATGTTGAAGAACGGAGAAGCGTCAATTTCTTTTTCTTTTTTCAAAGAAATTTGCGAACTGCATAATATAATTTTGAATATTAATCTTTCTGAAAAATCACTTGATGAGATTTTAACTGTTTCAAATTTGCATGGATTGAATGTAAAAGGAGGAGAAGAAGAAAAGGTTGGCGTAAAATCTTTTGATGAATTAGATGAGATATTTGAGGCGTTGGAGATTTTAATTTAAAACGGCTTGATAGTTTCGCTTCGCTTATTATTTTTTGTTTTTAAAAATTTAAAACAATAAGCGTAGCGAAACCATCCAACCATTTTTTATCCTAACAATGCTTTTACAACATTTGAAATAGTCTTACCATCTGCTTTTCCAGCAAGTTGCTTTGAAGCCATTCCCATTACTTTTCCCATGTCTTTCATAGATGAAGCACCAGTTTTTTCGATGATACCTTTGATGAAAGTTTCCAATTCAGCAGCATCCATTTGAGCTGGTAAAAATTTAGATATAATTTCGATTTCCTCTCTTTCCTTTACTGCCAAATCTTCTCGGTCTTGTTTTTCAAAAATCTCCAAAGAGTCCTTACGTTGCTTTACTAATTTTTGAACAATTTTTAGTTCAACGGCATCATCTACTTCTTTTCCACTACCGTCAGTTTTTGCTAAGAGAATAGCAGATTTGATGGCTCTTAAACTACGAAGTGCAACTGCGTCTTTAGCCTTCATAGCTGTTTTGATTTCATCATTAACTCTTAATTCTAAACTCATTTTGATATTGTTTTAAATTTTATGATATAAAGAAGTTGTTTGAAAACAACTTCAAAGTATAAAAGGGTTTTTTATAAAAAAAGTTCAATTGTATAACTACTTAAGATTTGTTACCCAATTGGTAAGTTGTACAAAATCTTCGACTGAAAGTTTTTCAGGACGTTTGGTGAAAATCTCATTTTGTAACAATGTAATTACATTTGGATTTTCTTTGTCGAGAAATGACTTCATAGTATTCCGTAACATTTTACGTCGTTGACTAAATGACTGTTTTACAATTTGCTTAAATAATTTTGCATCGCATCCCAATTCTAAATTTTCTTTACGAATCAATCGAATGACACCTGATTGCACTTTAGGTGGAGGATTGAAATTCATACGGTCAACTGTAAATAAATATTCACCCTTATAATATGCTTGTGCTAATACGCTGATGACTCCATAAGTTTTTGAACCAGGAGGAGAGACGATTCTTTCGGCAACTTCTTTTTGAAACATACCAACCATTTCAGGAATGAGTTCCTTATAGTCGAGCATTTTAAAAATAATCTGAGTAGAAATATTGTAAGGGAAATTTCCAATCAATCCAAATGACTTTCCTTCAAAAATGTCATTCATATCAGTTTTTAAAAAATCGGCACTAATTATTTTTCCTTCAAGCTGTGAGATATGTTTAGTTAAATAGCTCACCATATCTCTATCTGCCTCAACTACTTTTAAGTTGAAATCTCTTTTCAATAGATATTTAGTAAGCATTCCTTTTCCCGGTCCTACTTCCAAAACATCATCATACAAATGAGTCGATTGCAAACCATAGGCAATATCCTCAGTAATGATTTCACTATTTAAAAAATGTTGTCCGAAGGATTTTTTAGCTTTCAAAATATTCTAATTTATTAACTTTTTTAAAATGCTTAAAAATTTGATATTCAATGAAAAACAATGATTTTCGATGTTGAAAACATCATTCTATTGAAAACTTAAATTTCGTATTAATTCTTTATCTTTGCCGCATTATTTCCAAAAGGAATGTACATTATTAGAAAATCAAAAGGTAGTAATTAAGTAACGAAGTTGTCGTGTTAAAAATAAATATTTAATAAATTAATTTCATTACTACTTTTCTACATATAAACAATTCGGATGAATACTAAAGTTTCGATATCAAGGTCGAATAAATATAACGATGATTTAATATTTCTTACTGATAAAAAAGATTTAAGTTGGGCGACTACTGTCTTATCTAAAACAGAAGTTGCTTATTTGAAATCTGCTGCAAAGAAAGAAATCAATTTTGTATTTATACCCAAAGTAGAAAAAAATATTATTGTTCAATTTTTGAAAAAGGGTAAAAATGCTTCTTATCATAAAGAAGATGTTAGACTTGCAGGGAATGAAATTTTGCAATTGCTTTCGCAAAATAAAATAGGAAAAGTTGAAGTAGTGAATCAATGTAAAGAAAATAATACATTGGAATATGTAGAAGGAATGGTATTGGGTAACTATCAATTTTTAAAATATTTTAATAATAAAAAAGAAAAGGCGAATAGCCTTAAAGAAATAAAGATTGGTAAAGATTCAGCTACAACAAAAGAAGTCAATGAACTGAATGCAGTTGTTGAAGCGACTTGTTTAGCAAGAGATTTAGTCAATGAACCTTTGTCTTATTTGACTGCGCCACAATTGAGTAAAGAAATTCAGAAGGCTGGAAAAGCGACTGGATTTTCTGTAGAAGTTTTTGATAAAAAGAAAATTGAGAAACTCAAAATGGGTGGAATCCTCGCTGTCAATTTTGGTAGTATTGATCCGCCACGTTTTAATATTTTAACATGGAAACCTAAGAATGCAAAAAATACTCGTCCTGTCGTTTTAGTAGGGAAAGGAATCGTTTACGATACAGGTGGATTGAGTTTGAAGCCAACTGCCAATTCTATGGATTTTATGAAATGTGATATGGGAGGTGCTGCAACTGTGATAGGAGCGATGAGTGCGATTGCTAAAGCAAAATTACCCGTTCATGTTGTAGCATTAGTTCCTTCAACTGATAATCGCCCTGGCGGAAATGCGTATGTTCCAGGTGATGTAATAACGATGTATAATGGAAGTACTGTTGAAGTTTTAAATACAGATGCAGAAGGTCGAATGGTATTGGCAGATGCATTGCATTATGCTAAAAAATATAAACCTGAGTTGGTGATGGATTTTGCAACATTGACAGGAGCGGCGGCAGCAGCAATTGGACCTGTAGGAATTTGTTGTATGGGTAATGCTGAGGAGAAAGTAAAATCGAAACTTAAAGAAAGTGGTGAAGATGTGTATGAACGATTGGTGGAACTTCCATTGTGGAGAGAGTATGGAGACCAAATGAAATCTAATATTGCAGATATAAAAAATATAGGTGGTGGTTATGCAGGTATGATTACTGCGGGTAAATTTTTACAACACTTTACTGGGGATGAATATCCTTGGATGCATTTTGATATAGCAGGTAGCGCGTATTTAAAAGCTGCTGATGGTTACCGAACAAAAGAAGGTACAGGTGCTGGAGTAAGATTAATGTTTGATTTTTTTAAAAAATATTGTTCATAGATAAATATTACTGTTAGTGAAAACAGAATTTATCAAAGAACCCAAAACATAAAATAAAATAATGGAGAAGCAAAAAATAGGAATAAGTATAGGTGATATTAATGGAGTTGGTTTAGAAGTTATTCTAAAAACATTGAACAATAACAATATTTTGGAAATGTGTACTCCAATAATTTATGGTTCATCTAAAGTAGTTTCTTATCATAAAAATATTGTAGGGTTAGAAGATTTACATTTCCAATCTATTAATTCTCCACACAAAGCTTTTCATGGAAAAGTTAATGTAGTGAATTGTTGGACGGAAAATGTAAATATAACAATAGGAGAGCCTTCAGATGCTGGTGGACAATATGCCGTTAAATCTTTAGCAGCAGCTACGCAAGATTTAAAAGAAGGAAGTATTGATGCTTTGGTTACAGCTCCTATTCATAAAAAAGGTATGCAGAATGTAGGATTTCAATTCGCAGGTCATACTGAATATTTGACAAAAGAGTTGGGAGGTAAAGAAAGTTTGATGTTGATGGTAAGTGGTGATTTACGTGTGGGTGTTGTTACAAATCATCTACCATTGAGAGAAGTTGCAGGTGCAATTACGAAACAAAAAATAGTAGATAAGATTAAAATTTTGAATAGCACGTTGAAAAGAGATTTTGGAATAGAGCGACCAGCTATCGCACTATTAGGTTTGAATCCACATGCAGGTGACGGAGGAATGATAGGAGAGGAAGAAGAAAAAATTATTCGCCCTGTAGTTATAGAATGTAAAAAAAGAGGACTGATTGCCAATGGACCATTTCCAGCAGATGGATTTTTCGGTTCAGGTCAATATCGAAAGTTTGATGCGGTATTAGCCATGTATCATGACCAAGGTTTAGTACCTTTTAAGGCGCTTTCATTTGGTGCAGGTGTTAATTTTACAGCAGGACTTACAGGAGTGCGTACTTCGCCTGACCATGGAACTGCTTTTGATATTGCAGGGCAAAATTTAGCTAATCCTGATTCTTTCCGTAGTGCTTTATTTTTAGCAATGGATGTTGCTAAACAAAGAAAGAATTATGAAGAAATGCATACTGATCCAATTGTGACAAGAAGTAAGAAATATACTCAAGGTGAGGATGAAGTATTAGAACAAGAAAAAGGGAAAAGACGCAATTAAGTATGTTAGAGAGTAAATACATTATTTCTATTGTCTAATTACTTAAAATTGCGTTGCATATTTTAAAAAAAAAGAAGAGGTTCTCAATATTGAGAAC
>JALZVK010000127.1 GCA_023301005.1 Saprospiraceae bacterium
CTTAGATAGAAATACATGAGATGTGATATTATTGTTATTTAAAATAAGAATAATAGGAATATTGTTATCAAAATCATTTACTTCATCAATAAAATTTAAATATGAAGTAGATTCATCATTGATTTCTAAAAAAATACAGCTAGGTCTTTGGTGAATATTTAGAAAAGATTCTTCTTTACTTGAAAAAACAGAAAATTTGAATTTAGGAGAAAAGAAAGAAGTCAGAGTTTGACAAAGGTGAAGGTTTTTATTGGAGACTAAAAAAATTCTTCTAAACGATACATCGCTATTCATTGATAGATACTTGGTTTTTTTATCCCCGCTGAATATTTTTTTCAGCTTTAAAAATTACTGAGAAACAGATCCTTGCATTTCTGCTTGGATACTGTTTCTGCAGATAATTTTCGGAACGAAAACTTTCACGGGGGGAATATGAAAGTACGTTATGTATTATATAAATAGCTAATATTATGCCAAGTTCTCATATTGAAATCAAGTGTTCCCATTATGGGAAAATATTTAAAAATAAATAACAAGAGCGTATGACATATTATATGTCATACGCTCTTACTCGATTTTTTTTTGAATTGAAATGATTCTCCTAATTAGGCTCAGCTTCCAATAATACATAAGTAAGATGTTTATCATCTACTTTATTTAATTTTAAAATTCCTCTAAAAGCTTTTACTTCATCCACTTCATATCTTTTTATAGCGCTTGGTTTAAGTTCTAATTCAAGAACAGTTTCAGGCCCTGCACCTCCGCAAAAAAAACAACTTGAATTTGGATTTTTTGATAAAACATAAGAAATTCCCATTGGGTCTAATGGAATCATATAACCTGAAATAATCACCTCTTGACCATCATAAGGTTTAACCATTTTTCCAAAAGTAGCGTTATGAAGATTGTAACCTAGTTCTTCTGAAAACTGAACATCGAACTTTACATCAGCGAGGTAACTCCAATTTATATGAGATTGGGAAGTAGCAAGTGGATTATTTACCAAAAGAAAAAACAAAACGAGTAAAGAATATTGTATGCAATTTTTCATATCTAAAAATACAAATTTAAAAGTAGTTATAATGTATTGCGCAAAGATAAATGAACGAACTGTCACTCCCTAGAATTGCAAATAGTATTAAAAAAACTTTAACTTAATAATTTCGCATAAAATCTTTTATGAAAAAAATTACAGAAGAAGATTCTAAATATCAAGATTTAGAAAGAATGTCAGTCAATCAATTATTGAATAACATCAATAAAGAAGATCAAACTGTAGCCCTTGCTGTACAAAAGGTAATTCCGAAAATTGAATCCTTAGTTAAAGCTATTGTTGAAAAAATGAAAAAAGGAGGACGATTGTTTTATATAGGTGCTGGAACGAGTGGACGTCTTGGAATATTAGATGCATCGGAATGTCCACCTACATTTGGAGTCTCCGCAGATTGGGTCATTGGATTAATTGCTGGAGGAGATCAAGCTATTCGAGAAGCGGTGGAAAATGCAGAAGATGATATTGATATGGCGTGGATCGATTTGCAGAAATATAAAATTGACCAGCAAGATGTTATCATCGGAATTGCTGCAAGTGGAACAACGCCTTATGTTGTGCATGGATTAAAAATGGCTCAAAGTAAAGGAATAACGACAGGTTGTATTACCTGTAATTTGCAAAGTCCTTTAGCAAAATATTCTAATTTTCCTGTAGAAGTAATTGTTGGGGCAGAGTTTGTAACGGGTAGTTCTCGGATGAAAGCAGGAACAGCTCAAAAGATGATTCTTAATATGATAAGTACATCTGTAATGATTCAGTTAGGTAGAGTAGAAGGCAATAAGATGATAGATATGCAATTGTCAAATAGTAAACTTTGGGATAGAGGAATACAAATGATTCAAAGTAGGCTCGATATTTCTTACGAAGATGCTAGGGAACTATTAAAAAAACATAGAAGTGTAAGAGTAGTATTTGAAAATATTAAAGATTAAAAATGCCTAAAATTAAAAAGTTCCACCTTATAATAATAAGGCGGAACTCGTTTATGTAGATTGTTTTAAATGTCTTCGTGATTGATAATCTTAGGCTAATGTAGCATAAAATTTTTAAAGAGCACAAAACAATCCGATTTTTTAATTCAAATTTTTACATTTCAGATAATTTTCCCTTTATCGCTTCAACTGCTTTACTCTGATCTGAAATTAGACTACTCTGTTCTTTTTGCTTTTTTTCATTCTCTTCAATATTGTTTTCAGCCTTAGCGATTGCCTTTTTAGCCTTTTCTATATCTTTATGGAAATCATCATTTTTCTTTTTAAGGCTTTTCATTTCTTTCTCCATCTTCTTCATTTTCTTTTCAGCATCGTCTAATTCCATCACAACTAATTCTTTGGCAACCTCTCTATTGTAACCTTGTAAAAATTTTTCAGCAGCAGTATAATCACTTGGAAATGAACCTGAAGAAACATAAAATTCTCCCATATTAAACCAAACTGTAAGGTTTGAACCATTTGATTGGTCTTCCACTTTTGCATATATATCTAATGGATCAGAACTATTAATTCCACCTATAATTGCTCCACTTGATAAAATTTCTTTTGACTTTTTGACTTTTTTAGCTTTAGGACCGTAGCCTTTAATATATTCTTTCCAAACTTTTAAAGCTACTTTGTCTGAAACGCTAGGCATTTCAACAGTTAATGCATTAAAAGTTCCAAGTTTCATCGTTTCTTTTGATTCAGAAATCTGGCTAGATTGGGCGATACAAAATGTACTACTAATTAATATTACAAAAAATAAAGATAGTTTACGCATAAGAGTAATTTTTTTATTGATAAATGATTTTTTTTGTTAGAGCTTGTTAGAGCTTGTTGGGGAATTAGATTTTGAAATAAAAATGTTCATTTTTTGATGAAACGATGCGAAAAAATAGGAACATAATCTGCGCTATTTGACTTTTTTCAAAGAAGTGTCATCAAAAATAGGGCGTTTTTAGCCGAAATATAATATTCCCAATAAGCTCTTAATTAGTGATAGGAGATTAAATCATTAAGACTTCTAAAATAACTTCATTTTGAAGATTAGTAAAGTTACTTATTAGACATCAAAATAAAAATATCGTCACAAGAAAAAAAAACTCGCATAATTCTTGATGTAAATCTCAATTAATATATCTTTTTAATCGAAAGTGCGTTAGATGTATTAAACACTATGGACTTGCTAAACAAAAAAAAATCTCCCATGAGTTGGTTAAAAATCACTTTGTTTTTTATTCTTTCCCTAATCTTTTCCTCGGCGTTAGCTCAAAATAAACTAATAGATAAAGCTAATAAGCGTTATCAAGCAAAAAAATATGCAGAAGCTATTCCTTTTTACGAGGAAGGTTTAGCTCAAAAATCTAACCTTAGTTCAAAAGCCAAACTTGCCTATTGCTATCGTATGAATAATGATATTGGTAAATCATTAGCACTTTACTCTGAAATTGTTCAAGAGAAAAGAGCACGTCCAATTACGATGTACTACTATGGCGAAACTTTAATGAGTCATGGCGACTATGATGAAGCTAGAGTTTGGTTAAAAAAATATACAGAGAAAAAAACTGATGATCCGAAAGGATGGGCGTTATTGGAGTCGATAGATAATATTCAAACTATTCAACCTTACTATTGGCTTGAGAATGTTGAAAAATTTGTTCATAACTCTGATGAAGATGATTCTTCACCTATTTTTTATAACAATGGAATTGTTTTTTCTTCTGATAGAAAATCTGGAAAAAAATTAATGAAGAAAAAATCTGGATGGACAGGAAGAGATTTTTTGACACTTTACTATTCTAAACCGCAACCAGATGGAAGTTATGGTACGCCTAAATCTTTTTCAAGAAAACTTAATGATATGAATAAAAATACGGGAACTATTGCAATTTCTCCTGATGGAAGACTTGCTGTTTTTTCTCGTAATAGTGATGTCGCTAACAAAAGAAATATGTATAACATCATGTTATATGGTGCAGAGATTACGGAAGGAGGAAAATTTAAAAATATAGAGATGCTTCCATTTTGTAGTAATACTGTTAATTATATGCATCCTACTTTTTCTCCTGATGGACAAACAATTTACTTTACTTCTAATAAAAAAGGAGAAGGAGGAACAGATATTTTCTATTCTCAATTAGGACATAAAGGATGGGAGCATCCAATAAATATAGGAGCATCTATTAATACAGAATCAAATGAAGGATTCCCTTTTATGGATGATGAAGGAAGATTATATTTTTGCTCTAAAGGACATCTTTCTTATGGTGGATTTGACATTTTTCTTACAGAGCAAGATGACAAAGGAGATTGGACTACTCCTATTAATTTAGGGATGCCGATTAATAGTTCCTCTGATGATATTTCTATTTTTATTGAAAAGGGTGGAGAAAAAGGAATGTTCGCTTCTTCAAGAGAAGGAGGAGATGATGATATTTATATTTTTGATATCATTGGTTTGAATAAAAATAATTCTATAGATGAATTAGATTTTCAACCAATTGTACAAGAAGAAACTATTCAACCTGTTTCTGAAGAATCTTCGATTCTTGAAATTGAAGAAAAAGAAATAGTAAATGATTCGAACACAAAAAAGGTTACTGAAGTTGAAGTGGAGGATAAATATATAGTTGAAGAGGAAATTCCATTTGCTGATACTGATGAAATTGAAAAACCAATGGAAGCAGAAGTTAAATTAGATGCTAAAACAATTAGTATAGAGGAAGTTCAAATGGAAATAAAAATACCGACTACTGAGATAAAAGTTATAGATAAAGCTCCAATAGTAGAAACAGCTATTGAAGAAGAAGTTGTCGAAATGCCTACTATAACTCCAGAAGAAAGTCAATTTCAAGAAGGATTGGCAAGCACTTCAAATACAATGTCGGATGATTTATCTATTGCTGAAACAGAAATTGTTACTGAAGCAGATATGAGTTATAAAGGTTTAGAAAAGTTGAAAGAGTATTTAACCATTAATAATTCTAGCGAAGGAGATACATTTGTTTTAGAAAGTTTAAAATTTCATCCTAATGAATATATCGTTAATGCTTCGATGGTTTCATACCTTGAAGAATTAGTAACCTTAATGATTGGTAATCCTAATTTGAAAATCGAAATATCAGGGCATACTGAAAGTATAGGAAATGATAAAGGAAATATGATTTTTTCTATCAAAAGAGCAACAGCCATTGCAGGGTATTTGATTCGTAATGGTATTCAAACAGATAGAGTTAAAGTAATGGGATATGGTGAAACTCAATTATTAAATCATTGTAAAAATGGGGTAACCTGTACAACTGAAGAACATGCGATTAATCAGAGAATAGAAGTTAAAGTGTTAAGCAAATAGAAAAATATTTGTGATTTAAAATAGAGAGCCTGTTAGAAAATTAATTTCCTAACAGGCTCTTTGTATTTTTAATAAATTCTAAATTTAGGGAGTAGGAATTAAATAGTCTACCCGATTGAAGAGGTTATTTTTTAATATGAAGTCATATTGAAAAAGAATCCTTCAAGTGGGTAGATTATTTATTTCCTACTCCCTTAAGAACATTTTAAACAGATTCAATATATATGATTTACTAAAGACTCTTTTTATTTACATAGGTAAATGTATATTTGCGTGCTTAATGAACGATCAAAAAATAACTTCCCGATTTTAAGACCAAAATAATTCGCCTTAAAATCGGGAACTTATTCTTTGACCGTTCCTAAATAAAAAAATCGAATCATGGATAAAAAATCATTAAAAGAAGAAGCTCTAAAATATCATTCCATTAACCGCCCTGGAAAAATAGAAGTTGTTCCAACTACTCCGACAACTAACCAAAGAGATCTTTCTCTTGCGTACTCTCCAGGTGTAGCAGAACCTTGCTTAGCTATAGAAAAAAATCCTAGTGATGTTTATAAATATACAGCGAAAGGAAATCTTGTAGCAGTTATTAGTAATGGAACTGCTGTTCTTGGTTTAGGTGATATTGGTCCAGCAGCAGGAAAACCTGTAATGGAAGGAAAAGGATTACTATTTAAAATATATGCTGATATTGATTGCTTTGATTTAGAATTAGATACAACTGATGTAGATGAATTTGTAAGGACTGTAAAAATATTAGAACCTACATTTGGAGGAATTAATTTAGAAGATATTTCTGCGCCAGCTTGTTTTGAAATAGAAGAGCGACTAAAAAAAGAATTGAATATTCCAGTAATGCATGATGATCAGCATGGTACAGCTATCATTAGTGGCGCTGCGTTATTGAATGCTTTGGAGATAGTAAATAAAGATATTTCTAAAGTGAAAATTATAGTTAATGGAGCTGGAGCTTCAGCAATTTCATGTACTCGTATTTATGTTTCGTTGGGAGCGAAGAAGGAAAATATTTACATGTACGATAGTAAAGGATTGATACATCCTGACCGTGATAATCTGAATGGGAAAAAACCAGAATTTAAAAATGGAACTGTTCCCGCAGACACTTCATTAGCAGAAATTTTAAATGAAGCAGATGTTTTTATTGGACTGTCAAGAGGGAATATTTTAAATAAAGATATGATTAAAGTGATGGCAAAAGATCCTGTCATTTTTGCAATGGCAAATCCAACTCCTGAGATTAGTTATGAAGATGCGAAAGAAGCACGAGAAGATTGTATCATGGCTACGGGACGGTCAGACTATCCTAATCAAGTAAATAATGTTTTAGGTTTTCCATTTATTTTTAGAGGAGCATTAGATGTACGAGCTTCGGAAATTAATGAGGAAATGAAATTAGGTGCAGTGTACGCACTAGCAGAATTAGCAAAAAAACCTGTTCCTGATATAGTCAACTTAGCTTATGGAAATACGAATTTAAATTTCGGAAGAGATTATATTATTCCAAAACCTGTTGACCCAAGACTTATTACAACAGTTGCACCAGCGGTTGCTCTTGCAGCGATGAATTCAGGAGTTGCAACAAATCCTATTACGGATTGGGAAGCTTATGAAGCAGATTTAGAAAAGAGATTAGGGAATGATAATGCACTTTCTAAAGTTATTGAAAACAAAGCTAAGCAAGATCTTAAACGAGTCATTTTTACAGATGCAGAAAATTTATCTGTACTTAAAGCCGCTCAAGTCGTAATGGAAGAACGTATTGCTAAACCTATTCTTCTTGGAAATATAGAACGGGTGGAACAAATTCTAAAAGACTATAATATAGTACTACCTAATGTTAAAATAATCGATCCTAAAAATCCTGTTGGAAAAGATGAACTTAAAACTTTTGAAGTTTATGCTCATTTATTTTATGAAAAAAGACGACGAAAAGGGGTAACACAAATCGAAGCAAAAAGTATCATGCGAAGCCGAAGTTATTATGGTGCGATGATGGTTGAAACTGGTGCTGCAGATGCAATGATTGGAGGTTTAACAAAAAAATATCCTAATACTGTTCGTCCTGCCATTCAGATTATTGGACCTAAACCAGGCGTCAAAAAAGTAGCAAGTGTTCATATTTTAATGACTCGTTTTGGTCCTTTGTTTTTAGGAGATACGACGATCAATCATCATCTTAATGCAGAAGATATTGCTAATATTACAGAGTTAGTTGCGGAGGAAGTTCAGCGATATAATATACAACCTAAAATAGCATTAGTTACTTATTCAAATTTTGGATCAGTACAAAATGGAGAGTCCGCACAAATGATGCGAGATGCAACAAAGATTATACACCAAAGACATCCCGAATGGATTGTAGATGGAGAAATGCAAGCGCATCTAGCACTTGATCCAGATAGTTTAAAAGAGTTTTATCCGTTTTCAAAATTGGCAGGTCATCGAGCAAACACTTTGATTTTTCCAAATCTTTCTTCTGCAAATATTGCTTATAATTTATTAAGTCAAGCTTCAGAAATGGAAATAATGGGACCTGTACTTTTGGGATTAAATAAACCAGTTCATATTTTGCAATTAGGAGCAACGGTGAGACAAATTGTTGATATGGTTGGTATTGCTGCGATACATGCGCAGGATTAAAAAGAATTAAAATAAGTCTTATAAGTAAATTAAAAAAGGAAAAATTCAATGCTGAATTTTTCCTTTTTCTATATTTTAAATATAAATTTTAAAACTTAATATCCCCAAACCAAGTAAGTCGTTCCCCAAGTAAATCCTCCTCCAAAAGCAGTAAGAATTAATTTATCTCCTTTCTTTAATTTATCCTCATAATCCCAAAGACAAAGAGGAAGAGTACCAGCAGTAGTATTTCCATATTTTTGAATATTGAGCATTACTTTTTCCATAGGGAAATCTAATTGATTAGCTACAGCATTAATTATTCTAATATTCGCTTGGTGAGGAACTACCCAATCAATATCATCATTAGTCAAATTATTTTTTTCCAATACTTGCTTTACAGTAGAAGACATTCCTCTTACTGCCGCCATAAAAACAGGACGACCTTCTTGAAAAACATACTGCTCACCTGCTGCTAAACTTTCAGGAGTATGAGGTTTGAGAGAACCTCCAGCTTTCATATGTAAATATTGACGACCAGAACCATCTCCTCTAAAAATAGAGTCTTGGATACCTGTACCATCTTCACGAGGTTCCAACATAACCGCTCCACCACCATCTCCAAAAATAATACAAGTCGATCGATCTTTATAATCAATAATAGATGACATCACATCCAAGCCAACAACAATTACTTTTTTGTGCATACCTGATTCTACAAATTTAGCACCTGTAGTTAAGGCATACAAAAAACCTGAACAAGCAGCATTGATATCAAAACCCCAAGCATTTTTTGCTCCGACTTTATCAGTAATCGTATTAGCAGTATCTGGAAAAACTCTGTCTCCTGTGATAGTTCCACAAATCAATAAACCTATTTCCTCTGGCGAGGTATTAGTTTTTTCTAAAAGTCCTTTAACCATTTCTACTCCCATATCAGAAGCAGCCCAGCCTTCTTTTTTTAGAATTCTACGTTCCTTGATACCTGTACGAGATTGAATCCATTCGTCGTTGGTATCTACCATAGTCTCAAGTTCTTGATTAGTCAAAATATAATCAGGAACATAGCCATGTACACCTGTGATAGTTGCGAGTTTTCTTGACATAGTTCTTATCTATGTAAGTACTTGGATACAAATATCTTGATATTCTGACGGCGGATTTTTTCGCTATTTTTCCTTAAAAAATAATTCCATCCCGTTCATGAGCGGGATGCAATGATTTTTTAAGAAAAACTATCATAAAAATTCACTCGTCAGAATTATCAAGATATTTGTATCCAAGTACTTATTTGTTTAATAAATAACTTCAATAACAGAAACGAAGGTAGGTAAAAACAAGGAAGTGAAAAAACATGTAGTAAATAATGTTTGACGAATATTTTGAAGTTAGTAATCGTAAAATAATTGATATTTAATTCTTCCTACTTTTAAAAGGGAAATAGTTTCTAGAAGATAATTTATATGTGTAGATTATTATTCTCCAATAGTTTAAATATTATAAAAAATAATAAATGGTATCATGTTTGCATATGTAGTAATGTATTTAATATTAAACTATTATGAGAAAGCAAGGTGAAAAATGAACCTCCCCCCGTTCATTTAGCCGTAGCAAACAATTTTTAAACCTTCAACATACCCACAACTTCCCCCATACGAATTTTTCATTTTACAAACATCTAGCAATGCAGGATGCATCTAATTGTTTTCATTTTACATTAATGTAAATGATTGAAAATCAATTATTTGTGAGGCATTTACAATTGGATTTATCCATTGTGAATAGCGTTCAAGGTATCCCTATGTCTTGCAAATTTTATAATCAAAAACAATCATGTATGAGAGCTCTATTATTATTAATCGGGGGTTTATTTTTAATTTCTGCAACCAATCCACCATCAGAAGGAATTGAATTTTTTCAAGGTTCTTTTTCTTCAGCTAAGATTAAAGCATCAGAAGAAGGAAGATTATTCTTCTTAGATTTTACAGCAAGTTGGTGTACACCATGTCGATGGATGGAAGAGACAACATTTACAGATCCTACTTTGGCAGCGTATGTAAAAGAAAATTATGTAGCATTACAAGTAGATATTGATGACTTTGACGGATTTGAATTAAAGCAAGAATATAATATTAGAATTTTACCATCACTATTAATTTTTAATTCCAAAGGAGAATTATTAGGTCAGTATGAGGAATCACTTTCACCTTCTCGGATGCTTGAAATTTTAAAACAATATGATAATCCTAACAATAGGGTATCTAGTAATCCAATGAAGGCAACTTACAGCAATACGACTAATACTTCTACTACAAGTAATCATAATGAGACAACTCCAAGTTATTCTAACAATACAATTGCAAACGAGCAAACTCATGTTAGTCAAACTGAGGAATTAGAAATGCCAGCTACTTTTACATTTACAAGACCAAGTGCTGAAACAAATGTAGAAATGCCAACAGTAGATTATACTTCTAATCGACCTGCGGCTGTAGAACAACGAGTAGATCAAAAAGTGGAAGCAACTCCAACAAATACAGTTGCAGAAGTAGAGCCGAAAATTATTAGAAAACCATTAGTAAAGAAAGAAAGAACTTTAGTTTCTATTCAAGATACAGAAAGAGAATTACAACCAAACTTACCAACTACACCAAGTACAAATAACAATATTGTTACAAGTACAACTTACAATGAAACGAATGAAAAACCATTATCACATTTGACATCACTAGATCCTTATACTGAAAATGGCGAGGGTTTATATCGCTATCAAGTTAATCGTCAACCAACGGTTGGATATAGTGTACAAGTGGGAGCATACTATGAGTATAGCAATTTCTTACAGCAAGTGTCTATAATGCAAGAGCATTTTAACATGCCAGTAATTGTTCATGTCTCAAAAAAGAGAAACCGATCTTTATATAAATTAATGCTAGGAGAGTTTCGGACTCGAACTGAAGCAATTGATTTTATGAGAACGGTTCAAGCAAAAGGATTAGATTGTATGATTAAAAATCTATCTAATCACTAAAACTAATTTGCTTAGGAAACGAATTGGGGGGAAGGCTTTGCCTTCTTCCCTTTTTTTGTTTATAAATTATAAATAAGACTCGAAGATTCCTAAGGATTTTTTTATAAATATAAATTTCGACTAAAGAAAATTCCTATTTTTGAGAAAAAAAATATGCTCATAAAAAATATAAAAACTTTAGTAGGTGTCGATGATGATTTTTGTGAAATCAAAAAAGGTGCAGAAATGAAAAACTTGCCTATGATAGAAAATGCATGGGTATTGTTAGAAAAAAATAAAATCTCAGATTATGGAAAAATGGAAACTTGCCCTGATAGAGATGACCAAGTCATTGATGCTTCAGGTAAAATGGTTTTTCCATCTTGGTGCGATTCTCATACGCATTTAGTTTTTGCAGGAAGTAGGGAAGGAGAATTTAGAGATAGAATAGAAGGATTGTCTTATGAAGAAATAGCACGACGAGGTGGAGGTATTTTGAATTCAGCTAAAAGATTGAGAGGAACTTCTGAAGAAGAATTATTAGAACAAGCTTATGGTCGATTGGAAGAAGTGAAAAATTATGGAACAGGAGTCATAGAAATAAAAAGTGGTTACGGACTTTCCGTTGAGAGTGAATTAAAAATGCTGCGAGTCATTCAGAAATTAAAAGCAATTTCGCCAGTAAAAATAAAATCTACATTCCTAGGTGCTCATGCACTTCCTCCTGAATTTAAAAATAATAGAAAAGGATACATTGATTTGATTATCAATGAAATGATGCCTCAAGTTGCAGATGAAGGACTTGCTGATTACGTTGATGTCTTTTGTGAAAAAGTTGCTTTCTCTCCAGAGGAAACTGCTCAGATTATGGAAGCAGGTTGGAAGTACGGACTTAAACCAAAAATCCATACCAACCAATTTAATTGTATGGGCGGAATAGAAGCGAGTGTAAAACACAACGCAATATCTGTAGATCATTTAGAAGTTGTAAATGATTCAGAAATTGAATGTTTAAAAAAATCGAATACGATGGCTACGCTTTTACCATCAGCTCCTTTTTTTCTAAATGATCATTACCCACCTGCTCGAAAATTGATTGATGCGGGATTGCCAGTTGCATTGGCAACAGATTTTAATCCAGGTTCGACACCTTCTGGGAGAATGTCTTTTGTACTTTCCCTAGCCTGTGTAAAAATGAAAATGTTGCCAGAAGAGGCAATCAATGCTGCGACCATTAATGGAGCAAATGCATTAGAATTGCAAAAGGAATACGGAAGTATTGCAAGAGGAAAAATCGCAAATATTTTTATTGCAAAACCGATGTCATCAATTGCCTATTTGCCTTATGCATTTGGGAGCGATTTAGTAGAAACTGTAATTTTGAATGGTGAGGTCGTCTAAATATTTTTAATAAAAAAATAAATAAAAGGGGAAGAGCATGAACTTGGCAAAATAGTTGAAAAATAAATATAGAGACTAAACTAATATTTCCCCACCAAATTAAGTCTTTGCATCCTTAATAAATACAACATAGCCTACCGATAAAAATAAGATTATAAAGTGAACATTTGCCTAATACTTAGCATAGTTTTGGGGCAATAATTAGAGTTAAAAACCGTTCTAAATGCGACTTTTAAATGAGGTTTAATAAAAAGGATTTTTTGAAAATAATAATATTGCAAAATATCTGTCAATACTTAAGTATCCTCAAAACAAAAGACAGCTTTTTTTTCTTTTTATGACTCACAACTTTGAGTGATTTTTCATTAATAATCTCAAAAGAGAAATCCTCCATTCCTTTAATCTAAAATTAGAATTGTTCACGACCTATTCCTATTTTTGTGCTTTAATTGAAATGTGCAGAGAAAAGTATGAATTAAAAAATCTATTAATCGATCCTAGTCACCTATGGTTTCAAAAAATAATACTTTAAAAATGTTAAAACGTCTTTTCCCATTAACCTTATTCGTCTTGATGGCAACTTTAGTTTTTGCTCAAAATCCAAGACCAGCTAAGGTAAGTCCCGCAGATCCGAATCAACCTGAAAGTGTTTTAGCTTGTGCACCTGGTTTTGGTAATGAAGCTGGTACAAAAACATTAGGAGCATTTTCAGGGTCAAGTAATGATATTGACCTTGATACTATTTATTTATGTATGAATGATGAAATTTTCATTGATCATGATGCAGGTACAGCAAGTTTTGCTGGAGATCCTAGTCCAACTTCACCAGGAGGTATTGGATATGCATTTTATGATTGTCCTCCATCTGGAGCATTCAATGGAGACTTGGCTACCATTCAAACGGATCCTTGTTTGACAAGTAATCCCCCACCTCCAGTAGGAATTTTACCATATATAGCAACATCGGATTTATCAGGTGATATTCTTTTTTCTAATAATGGAGGACTTCAAACTTTCTTTGGAGGAGGTTCACCTGTTTTGAAATGGTTTGTTCCAATTACATATGACTCAATAAGTGTAGATATAACAGGAGCTTCAACAGGTCATTATCAGTCTATGGGACCTTGTGTAGATGTTAATGAAGATGAAGCATTTGCAGTTGTATATTTAAATGCTGTAGATACTAGTGATGTTCAAATAACAGGTTGTGCAGGGAGTTTTGATTTATTCGGAGGATTACCTGAATTTGATTCAAATGAAAATTATAGTATTTCAATTACATTAAGTACTGATCCAACTATAATGGCAACAGTCATTAATGGAAATAGTGCTTCGCATGGAGATAATATAGATTTTAGTGTAGCTGTTGCTGGAACTTATGATGTAGTTATAACAGATACTAAAGGATGCCCATTAACTTTCTCTGTAGATATGAGTGGATGTACAGCATTGACTATGAATCTAGGAAATGTTACAGGTACAACTGCTTCTCAAGTTTGTGTTCCTATAACAGTAGAGGGATTTGATAATATTTCTTCTTTCCAATATACTATTACGTGGGATCCAACAATAATAGATTATGTGTCTAGTAATTCAGGAGCAATTAATACTACAAATGGAGATATAATTATAAATCAAGTTGGAGATGTGCTTACAGTTTCATTTTTTGATTTTGTAAATGCAACAGGAACAACTCTTCCTGATGGTACAATGATTTTTGAAATTTGTTTTAACATATTAGGACCGGTAGGTTCTTCAAGTCCAGTAAATATAGATGGGAGTTTAACAGTAATTGATGTATTTAATGATGCAAATGATCCTCTCGCATTAGTAGTGAATAGTGGTTCAGTAACCGTTGTCAATCAAGGAGCATTTGATATAAATGTTACACCTAATGATGTAAGTTGTTTTGGATTGACAGATGGAAGTTTTGATGTAGTTGTAAATGGTACAGGAGGAGGAGTTGCACCTTATACTTTAGATTGGGTAGAAATAGGAACACCAACTAATAATGGTTCTATTTCCTCTATTCAAAATAATGGGATGACGTCACAAGCAGGACTTGGTGCAGGGACTTATGCGATTGTAATATCTGATTCGAGTAACCCCGCAATGACAGATTTAGATACTATAGAAATTATAGAACCTTTAATATTAGGAACAAATCTTACAGAAACTCAACCTACTTGTTTTGGAGATAATAACGGATCACTTACTGCCAATGTAATAGTTGGTTCAGTTATCATTCCTAATCCTGGACCTGAATATACATTCCTATGGTCACCAGGAGGTGCTACTACTCAAACGATAAATAATGTTAATCCTTTGTTAGGAACATATGCAGTAACTATTACTAATGGTAACATGTGTACAGCAGTAGCGAGTTTAACTCCTACTCAACCAGCTCAACTTACAGTTAATATAAATGTAACAGATGCAGCATGTTCTGGTATTGATAATGGAGAAATAGAGGCTACGCCTATGGGAGGAATCGGAGCTGCAGGTTATGATTATACTTGGAGTACTACTCCAGCACAGACAACAGCAATTGCTAGTAATCTTGGTATAGGAACTTACACCGTTACTGTTACAGATAATAATATGTGTACAGCAACAGCAACGACAAGTGTAAGTGCTGCTACAATAATTTTTGCAGGTGCTAATGTTCAAAATGTAACTTGTAATGGATTAGATAATGGAGCAATATTTTATAACCCACAAGTAGTGGGAGTAGATAATGGAGGTTACACTTATCAATGGACAGGAGGTATTTCTACGACAAGTAATGCTTCTCCTATTCCACCGGGAACATATACAACTACAATAACAGATGCTCTAGGATGTAATATAGATACAACGGTAGTTGTATTAGAACCAGACCCGATAGAAATCGTAGGTATGATTACAACTACAGACGAAACATGTACTGTAGGTAGTGATGGAACAGCTTCTGTAAATGTTATAGGAGGAACTCCATCTGTAAATGGTTATTCATACTCATGGAATTGTTGTGTAGGTCAAGATATGAATAGTGTTACGGGTATTCCAGCAGGTAATTATATTGTTACAATATTAGATAGTTTATCATGTAATACCTCTGCACAGTTTACTATTAATCCACCGACACCACCAACTATTATTTCATTTGACTCAACAGGTGTTGATTGTCCTTCGGACACTGATGGTTCTTTGACTGTAAATGCGATGATGGGAAATGCTCCTATAACAGGCTACTCATGGACGTATCCAAATGGAACGACTAATACAGGTCAAACAATCGATAATTTAGGACC